>CAZBLZ010000071.1:0-2539 GCA_964493045.1 uncultured Candidatus Saccharibacteria bacterium | reverse complement strand
AGACGCGGCGCTTCGGGGTCTTCTGGTTGTAACTAAACCCGATGGCGTATGTACACCATCAACGTTTGACGGTCTTGCGGTGCATCGTCCGACTGAGATTTTTGAGCTGGATTCCATGATGCCGGGACTCGCAAGGCTCATGCTACGCCAGGTCGATATTCATCCAGATGATCTTGTAACGCTTGATGTTGCGCAGGGTAATGATCGTGCGATCGGCATCTATGAACACTACGGCTTTAGACGTACTGAAGCTGACCCAATGGAGTACGGGATCTTTGACGTAGAGCATTTGCCCATGGCCGTTCCAGGGTATGTCTTTTTGGAGAATCTCAATCGTGGCCAGTCGGAATTATTGTCCCAAAACTAAAAAACCGGAGCACTGAGGCTCCGGTTTTTAAAAGCTAACTATTGCTAGTTGTTGCTGTTCTTACTGAAGGTACCACCGCCTTCGAGGTTCGTGGTAATAGTGTAGTTGCTACATGCAGTACCTGATCCATCGTCGACACAGCTACTAGGTGTAACTACATATCCATATTGGTATACACCTGAGCCTGGTGCCGCATTTAGCATTGGAGTGCTTGCATTGCTAGCTTGCTTAGGATCGCGAAGTGCGTTGAAGTCAAAGCCCTTCATGTTTGAAGACACCCATGTAGAGCTGTTCAAGTCATCATACGTTGGGTATGTGTTGTTACTTGAATAGTAGCTCTCAAGTGATGCCTGAATTGCACCAAGGTCAGTCTTACGCTTGCTGTCGCGAGCTTTTTGTTGAATACCGGTGAAAGTTACCAGCACTAATGTCGCCAAGATACCAATCACGACGATCACGATCAAAAGTTCGACAATTGTAAAACCTTTTGATTTGTTTTTCAGTGAAACCATAAGGGCCCACCCTCCTTGAATTTATATGTATAAAGTACTTCGGATTATCCGTAGTCTATCGCTAATTATAACCGTAACCGGCATAACGTCAAGCTGCAAATAGGGTGTGGATTAGTTGTTTCCGACTTGTGTGCTCAGGTTGGCGATTGGACCCATCACACTGGCGGCAATTAGTCCCACGCCGGCACCCAAGAAGATAATCATAACGGGCTCAATGACAGAGGCAAGGCCGTCGATCGCGACACTCACCTCTTCTTCGTAGAAATCTGCGACCTTCACGAGCACTACATCTGTTTTACCGGTTTCTTCACCCACAGCCAACATCTGGGAAACGATCTTTGGGAAGTGTGGGCTGTTTGCAAGCACGTCAGATAGCTGTTTGCCTTCTTTGACTTCTTTGGCGGCAGCGGCTAGTTCTTTCTCAATAACTTTATTGCCAATAGCGCCACCGGTGACAGCTAGGGCGTCTAGTACGCCAACCCCGGCAGACATGAGGGATGAGAATACGCGGGCAAAACGAGCGATTGCTACTTTGGTGATTAAATCTTTCACGACTGGAATACGAAGCATCAGGGAGTGGTATTGGTACTTACCTTTAGGTGTTTTGATATAGCGAAGTAAGAAGAATATGCCGACACCGATCAGAGGGAACAATATAATACCTTCCTTGCGACAGAAAGTACTGAAATTAAGTAGCGCCTGCGTGTATACGGGTAGCTTTGCGTTTGGGCCGCCCAAGTCGGTCATAATCTTGGCGATTTTCGGCATTAAGATGTACATAATTCCAAAGAATGCCAAAACAGTTACCGAGAGGATGACAGTCGGGTAGGTCATGGCGCTCTTGACCTTCTTCTTGATGCTGGCGTTTTGCTCAACCTGGAGTGCGAGGCGCTTTAAGATCTCGTCTAAGATACCGCCTTCTTCGCCGGCGCGTACCATGTTCACGAATACTTCGTCGAATACCTTAGGGAATTTAGAAAAGGCTTCACCTAGTCCGGTGCCGTTTTCAACATCCTTGCTAACCTTGCCAAGTACCTCACGGAAATAAGGGCTACTAGGACTCTCCTGTAATACTGCTAGCCCGCGGGCCAGTGGGACGCCGGCAGAAATCATAGTAGAAAGCTGTCGCACAAAAATCACCATGTCCTGTGTTTTGATCTTCTGACCCAAACCTGGGATAGTGATGTTCCCGCCCATACCACCTTTGCCGTTGCCGGCCTTGACGGTGAGCGGATGTAGCCCCTGATGGGTGAGTGCAGCAATTGCGGCATCATGGTCTACTGCCTCGATCGTGCCGCTGGTGCTGGAACCGTTTGCGTGGAGGGCTTTGTAAGTAAATAACATAGGTCTATCTTTCGGCGGTTACGCGCAAGATCTCTTCAATGGTGGTCTGTCCGCGCAGTGCTTTCACGAGACCGTCAGTTTGCATAGTAACCATACCTTCTTCAATTGCTTTTGCTTCGATTGTATCACTTGGAGAGGTACTAATAATAAGCTGCTGGATTGTCTGGCTGTTAGTGAGCACTTCATAAATACCCATTCGGCCACGGTATCCAGTGTGTTCGCAGTTGTCGCAACCACCATCATGAGCGCGCCATAATTTTGCGATGGTCTTTTCAGTAGTAGCTAATTCAGCAGATGACGCCTTGTTAGTTTTGCT
>CAZBLZ010000070.1:0-2588 GCA_964493045.1 uncultured Candidatus Saccharibacteria bacterium | reverse complement strand
GCGTCTTTAGCACCGCGCTTACCGCCACAGAGGTGTCAACAGCCATGTCTACACCAGTTGCATAATAGATATTTACTATTTGTTCAACTTGTACTAATATTCAAGTATGCAACAAAACATTCATCCTAAAGCTGCCGCGATGGTACCGCTCGTCGAAGGTATCACGAAGCTCTTTTATCCCTACGCCGAGGGTGCAATCCATGACCTACAACGAGGTAAGGTTGTAGCAATCTTCAACAATATCTCACGTCGAAACATCGGCGACCCAAGTGCCGTTACCGAGCTTGGCGTCGAAATCAAAGACTTCCCAGACGTATTTGACCCATACTACAAAATGAACTGGGATGGCAAAAAGCTCAAATGTGTCTCCGTGACGATTCGTGACGACTCCGGATATCCTATTGGTCTCGTATGCATCAATTTTGACACCAGCGCCCTCGAAGGGGTGAACATTCAGCTCGAAAAGCTACTATCGTTGCCTAATGCCGCCGGTGTGAATCCAGTCGAGCAATTTGGCGACAACTGGCAACAGCAAGTACGAGATTTCATTGATCTCTACGCAAAAACCCATAACGTCGCAATCAGTGCAATGTCTGCCGAGCAAAAATCTGCGCTCGTGTGCGAGATGTACGACCACGCGCTATTTAATTATCGTGATGCTGCTGCATACGTTGCCAAGCAGCTTGATGTTTCACGAACAACCATTTATAACTACCTCAAGAAGGGCAAGAAATAGTATGAAAGAAGTTGCGGTCCATCAAGTTGATGCCTTCGCCGAAGCTATTTTCGGCGGCAATCCAGCTGGTGTCGTTAGCAATGCCGACGCCCTAACCGAAGCGGAAATGCAAAACATCGCAAGAGAAATGAATCTATCTGAAACTGCCTTCGTAGTCACACCTACAGTCAAGGATGCTGATGTGCGATTTCGATTTTTTACACCCACTCAAGAAATCCCATTCTGTGGTCACGCGACCGTTGGCGCGCTCTTTCAGCTCGCCATGCTTAATCTTTTTAGCTTGGGCAAGCCAGGTGAAAATAAGGTTCGTGTCGAGACTGGTGCCGGGGTATTGCCGGCAACAATCGCCAACACCAACAACACTCCAAAAATCACGTTCGGCGCACCAAGTGTCGAAATGGTACCGTACCGCTTGCAAGGCAAAGCGTTTGCTGAAGCTTTCGGCATACCAAGCGAGCTCATCAAAGTAGGCGCCACTATTCTTTTAGACAAAAAGTTGAACTACATCTACGTCCCAGCAGCATCGCTTGATATACTTGGCAGGCAAAATTTCAATTTTGACCGTATTCGCGAGCAATTTGGTGGTGAAGGAATCATCGCATTTGCACTCTATACAAATGAAACGTTCTCTGACTCATCCGATCTTCATGCGCGTGGTCTCGCGCCAAATGTAGGGATTGACGAGGATCCATTCACAGGGTCCATCCAGGCCGGCCTTGTTGCTGCAGCAAAACAAAACAGCTACATCAATGCAGACAAGGAATTAATCATCACCGAACAGGGGAACTTCATTGGGCGGCCAGGCAAAGCAACAGTAGCCCACAATATTGAAACTAACGAATTCACCGTGACTGCGAACGCTGCGCCGGTGTTTTCATCCACATGGAGGATCTAATATGAGACGGATCAGAACCCCCGAAGCACCTGCTGCAGTTGGCCCATACGTGCAAGGTGCAGCAGCAAAAGGTGAGCTCCTTTTCACAGCAGGGCAAATTGGGCTCACCCCAGAAGGCAAGCTTGCCACCGGTATTGAAGCACAGACCCACCAAGCCATGGACAACCTCATCCACATTCTGGGTGCCGCCGGCTGCAGGCTACTAGATGTCGTTAAGTCACAAGTACTTATTGTCGATGCCGACGACGCATCAACAGTAAACCGTATATACGGCGAACGCTTTGAGGAAGGCCTCGTACCCGCCCGTGAACTTTTTGTCGTTAAAGCAATACCGTTTCAACAAGACGGCGAGCCTGCGCGCGTTGAAATAAGCATGATCGCCGAAGTACCTGAGCAGCGGGCGGACCATTCGACAAATAGGCTTCTTGGCGCCAAGCAACTGAGGCCACCTCGGTACTAACAAAAATAGCTCGGCATATGCTGAGCTATTTTTTGCAATTACTATCTATTAGAATGGCGCTCGAGCGTCATGCTTATCAGCAAACATAACTTGAGTGCCGTCAGGGTCTTTTGCGCTAAACCACTTCACGCCAGAACCAGGGCCAAATAGGCTTGCCTTCACACCATTTGTCTTAATACCTTTAGCTTTAGCTTCTTCGTGAGCAGCTTCAATATCAGATACCTCAAAGTACATCGTCAGCATACCCTCCTTGATAGAGTTTGGCGCAGCCTTTGCACGAGAGAGTGTTATACGCGTACCGCCCTCCGGCAAAGCAAGGGTAGTCCACCAGTTGTCGTCATCCTGACGATATTCAGTTACAATCTCAAAACCAAGTTTTTCAACATAGAATTCTTTCGATTTTGCCATATCGCCCACATTGATTGAGCACATCATTATTTTGTTAGCTATTTGCATAAAAGTGTCCTTTCTGTTGCAATTTATTTCATTTTGCTATA
>CAZBLZ010000069.1:0-2697 GCA_964493045.1 uncultured Candidatus Saccharibacteria bacterium | reverse complement strand
TGAGCCCCTTTAGTGATGATAACGCGCACTGTTTTCAGCAGTATTACGATGTCCAGCCAGAAGCTCCAGTTTTGCACGTAGTACATATCTAGTTGGCGGCGCTCATCAAAACTAATGCTCTTGCGCCCGGAAACTTGGGCCAGCCCAGTCAGACCTGACTTAACGCTCAAAATCGTGTGCCGCTTGGCATAAAGTTCCAGCTCGTCAGGCACCAGCGCGCGAGGTCCAACCAGGCTAATATCACCTTTTATGACATTAAATAGTTGTGGGATTTCGTCCAGGCTGGTTTTACGCAAAAATTTTCCAAGCCGTGTGACCCGCGGGTCATCATCCAGAAAATCACCATTGTCGCGGTACTCTTTAACCAGTTCCGGTCGCCCCATTTTGGCGAACGCATCCTCTGGAGATAATCCGTTGTAGGCTTTTTTATGTGAACGGAATTTAAAAACTTTAAAGGGCTGATTAAAGCGTGTAAGCCGCTTCTGGCGGAAAAACACATCGCCTCCGCTTATAAGCTCGAGTAGTGCAATCGCCATCATGAAGGGCAGTGCTACAAGCAGCATGAAAAAACCGACAATGATGTCAAAAAGCCGTTTAAGAATGCGTCCCCAGCCAATTAAAGCGGTCTGGTGCACAGCTACGACAGGGACGGCGGAACGAAACAGCTCAACTTGCAGGTTCCCTACAAATAATTCGGTATTACCCGGCACAAAACGATAGGCTATGTGGTGTTCCTGCGAAGTTGTCAGTATTTCATTATTTTTTTCACTGGATGCGTATAACTCGGTCTGCACAATGGCGTGGATTTTACTGGCGCCAATAGTCTTTACAGCTTCTTCGAACGATTCGAATATCCTAGGCTGCATATCAACTGGAACAGATTTAATATCGCCAACTACTCCCACAATGCGATAGCCGGAAACACGGCTATTCCCTAATGAACTTAATAATTCTTCAGTAATTTTATTATCACCAACTAACAAAAGATTAGTTATGCCGAAGTCGTAGCGAAACAGCACGCCCCGCAAGAACCTCGCCAGGTTTCGAAATAGCAGCAAAAGCACAAAAGCCAGCACAAACCCGTATACCGGAACCAGCTTAGCCGGAAAGATTACTTCATTAGAGAAAAAAGCGTAGCCGATTACAAAAAGCATGCCTATGAATGAGCCCATGAAAAGTCTGCCAGCTTCTGCAAACCGTTTTTCATAAATTGAGTTGCTATAGAGCCCAAACATGCCAAAAATCAGGATCCAGAAGGGTAGCAATAACAGAAAAATACTCAGGTACGTTCTGGCGTGAACCGGATAGGTAACGCCGCTGGTAAAAGAAAGCCCCAGACTAACGCGCAGAACGTAAGCGCCGACAAAAGCCAGCAGTAGTGCTAAAAAGTCGCCCACCATCAGGGATAAGCCGTAAAGCAAGGAGGCGTTACTTTTCATAGGATATACTAGATTGTAACACTTATGAGAACCAAAAACCCATCAACTAACACCTTAGCCAGATACTTAAGCTGGTGGCTGGTGGCAATATTTGTGTTACTTCCACTGCATGCGCTGCTAACAACTTGGCTTGGCAGCAACTTTGGCCATCTGGACGCTTGGAGGATATGGAAAGAAATTGCCATATTTGCAACCTTGCCGCTAGTACTGTGGCTCTGTTTTACAAATGCTCGCCTAAAACACTGGCTTAAAACTGATTGGCTTGTCCGTTTGTGCCTTATTTACGCTATTGTTTTCGTTGCCAGCGGGGTCTGGGCGCATGGCCGCGGCAACGTGAACGCCCCGGCTTTAATTTACGGCCTACTTAGCGATTTGCGCTTCTTTGGATTCATGCTGATTGTTATGGCTGTCGTGGCTGTCGATGATTTATTGAACCGGCATTGGGTCAAGGTACTACTGGGTCCGGCAATAGTAGTGATTCTTTTTGGTTTGTTGCAGCGTTTTGTACTGAGTTACGATTTTTTGAAACATTTTGGCTATGGGCCTGACACAATCCCGGCCTACCAGACGATTGATCAAAAGCTGGAATACCGACGCATTCAATCCAGCTTACGCGGAGCTAACCCGCTAGGCGCATATATGGTTTTTGTTATTACTGCTGTAGTTGGCCAGCTTTGGCGTCACAGATTCAGAACTCTGCTTGTCGGCATATTGCTAGGGGGGCTATTAGTTCTTGGTTTTACGTACTCAAGAAGTGCGTGGTTGGCAGTTCTGCCAGCAGCTGGCCTGGTGCTCTGGTGGCAGCACAGCAGTGTGAGGTATAGACGGCGTGTTGTGATTGCTTCTTTAATTGTTTTGCTCGTATTGTTTGGTGCTCTGGCAATCGGGCGCAATGACCCAACACTACAAAACACCTTTTTCCACACCGATAAGTCATCACTATCCCAAGTAAGTTCCAACGCCAGCCGGGCTTCTGCTTTAGAAGGTGCGCTAAAGGAAATAGAGCACGAGCCACTTGGACGCGGGCCAGGCACGGCCGGACCAGCTTCGGCTAGAAATAACCACGCGCCAAGAATTGCCGAAAATTATTACTTTCAAATTGCTCAGGAAACCGGCTGGCTTGGGCTCGCCCTGTTTCTGCTAATAGACCTACTTGTTTTTTACAGACTCTGGCAAAATCGTAACCTCACACTGGCCCAGATTTTGCTGGCAACGTGGGTGGGGCTGTTTCTAGTAAATCTAATCTCGCATGCCTGGG
>CAZBLZ010000068.1:0-2753 GCA_964493045.1 uncultured Candidatus Saccharibacteria bacterium | reverse complement strand
TTGTCTTTAACTTCGTCGAGTGCTTTGCTGCCAAAGCCCTTGAGGTCGCGTAGTTCTGCGTCACTCAGGCTAAACAAGTCCTGGATAGTGTGGATGTCGTTGTTAACGAGTGCGTTTGTAGTGCGAGCGGTCAGGTTTAAATCTTCGATTGAAGTGTTTAGTAATGAGCTGTCGTCGGTGGCGGTACCGAGCGCGCCGCTCTGTGTGCTAACTTCAGTAGCTTCTTGGGTCACTACGCGAGTCTTGCCAGCAAGAGCTGTGTACTGGTTAACCAGAACAGCAGCAGCTTCTTCGAATGCATCGCGTGGGCTGATAGTACCGTCGGTGTCGACAGTGATGCTCAAGCGGTCAAGATCAGTGATCTGGCCAACACGAGTCTTTTCAACCTTGTAACGTACGCGGAGTACTGGGGTGAAAATGGTGTCGAGAGCGATGTAATCGCCAGTCTTAGTGGCAGTACTTTCTTCGATAGTGTGGTAGCCACGGCCAGTTTCAACAACGAGGTCCATCGTGAAGGTGGTCTTGTCGTCGTCGATGGTAGCGATCAGTTGGTCAGTATTAACTACTTCAACGTCAGCGTTACCCTGAATGTCTTTACCGGTTACAGGGCCACTGCCCTTTTTAACAATGCGAAGCGTCTGAGGCTCGTCACCGTAAACGCGGAAGCGAAGTTGCTTCAGGTTCAACATAATAGTAACGATATCTTCTTTGACGCCGCTAACCGTAGTAAACTCGTGCGTTGCACCTTCAATCTTGAAGCTGGTCACGCCAGCACCCGCGATGCTCGAGAGCAAAACGCGACGCAAGGAGTTACCTAGGGTCATGCCGTAGCCACTTTGCAGAGGTTCGATAACGAAACTGCTGCTAGTTGCGTGGTGATCGTCAACGGCTACGAGTCCAGGTGTGTGAATCATTTTTGACATATGCTTTGATTAGTCCTTCCGTTGTTAGCGTGAGTAATATTCTACGATTAATTGCTCATTGATCTCGGGTTCGGCATCGTCGCGTACAGGCAGGCCAGTAACTTTAACTGCAGTTTTCTTGCGGTCAACGTTTAACCATGCTGGTGTAGTAGATGGAGCTGGACTTACTTCGTCGAGCTTCTTGAAGTATTCACTACCCTTACTGTGTTCGCGAAGGGTGATTTCATCACCGATACGGAGGCGAATTGATGGGATGTCAACACGGCGGCCGTTCAGCATGAAGTGACCGTGTGTTACTAACTGACGAGCAGCGCGGCGGCTTGGAGCGAATCCAGCGCGGTATACTGCGTTGTCCATGCGCTGTTCCAGGTACTGGAGCAATGCTGCGCCAGATTGACCCTTAGTGCGTGAAGCTTCAACCATAAGGTTAGAGAATTGCTTCTCGAGTAGACCATATAGGCGCTTAACCTTCTGTTTCTCACGCAACTGCAGTGAGTACTGGCTTGGCTTGTTACGCATGCGTGCGTTTGCTGCCTGACCAGGCATACTAGTGCGCTTAGCCAGGGCTTTGTGAGCTTTCGGGTGCAGGGCGTAGCCCTCGCGGCGGGAAAGCTTAACAATAGAACGAGTATCTCGTGCCATATACTAAACCCTTCGTGCTTTCTTCGGACGAACGCCACCATGGGGTACGCCGGTTTTGTCAGTAATGCTTTCGACGGCGATACCAACAGTCTGCATAGCGCGAACTGCGGCATCACGACCAAGGCCCACACCCTTGATGTATGCGTCAACCTTGCTGAGGCCGTAAGCTTGCTTTGCAGCGGTTGCAGCTTTTTCAGCAGCTACCTGCGCAGCGTAAGCTGTGCCTTTTTTGGAACCGCGGAAACCGCAGGCGCCGGCACTTGATGCAGCTAGTGCACCGCCCTGAGCGTCAGTCAAAGTAATAATTGTGTTGTTGAAGGTAGCCTGAATGTGCAGCTGGCCGGTAGCAACGCTGCGCTTGGCTTTCTTTCGTTTGGTTGTAGATGTATCTGCCATAAAAATCCTAAGTCTTGCTTGCTACTTTCTTAGCGGTACCACCCACAGTCAATTTACGACCGCGACGTGTGCGGGCGTTGGTCTTGGTGCGCTGGCCGTGAGCAGGCAAGTTCTGAGCGTGGCGCATGCCACGGTAAGCCTTGATGTCCTTAAGGCGCTTAATGTTGCCACTTACTATACGCTGCAATTCACCTTCTACGGTGTAGTGCTCGTTGATATAGTCTTGGATGCGACCGATCTCTGCATCAGTCAGGTCTTTAGCACGAACTGTGCGTTCGACCTTGGCTGCAGCAAGAATATCGTCAGCAGTCTTTGGTCCGATACCGTAGACGTAGGTCAAAGCGACCCAGGTCTGCTTGTCGTTCGGAATGGTAACTCCAGAAATTCTAGCCATATACTAACCCTGCCTCTGCTTATGCTTAGGCTTAAACTTGTTGATAACGTACAAACGCCCCTTGCGGCGAACAATCTTGTCGTCGGGGCTGATCTTTTTAACGCTGGCACGCACTTTCATGCGGATCATTGCTCCTTTCGCAATAACTCACTGCTATTAATTTATAAATTGCTAACCAATCAGGATCTTCACAGAGTAGTACGAACTGAGATGCTTGAAATACAAGCGATCAGCCGTGCTGCTATGTGAAGGTACTAACTAGCCCTTGCGATAGGTGATTCTGCCCTTACTAAGATCGTAAGGGGTCAACTCAACCGTCACGCTGTCACCTGGCACGATACGAATAAAATGCTTCCGCATCTTGCCTGCGACATGAGCTATAATTTGATGTCCGTTTT
>CAZBLZ010000067.1:0-2800 GCA_964493045.1 uncultured Candidatus Saccharibacteria bacterium | reverse complement strand
TTCTTGCGTGGTCATTTCACTGACGCACCAGATATCATCGCGAAACCTAATCCAAAGGGCACTGCCGTACAAGCTGAGCAAGAGAATGTCAGTAAACCAAAAGTACGGTTCACACCCGAACAAGTTAAAAGAAAACTAGGGACATTTATGGACTTGGTATTGCAGCAAGAGACAGCCTAATATACTTTGCTCTATCTTTGACTTCCATGCATATGGAACACGATAAGGCTGTATCGTCCAATGATTACAAAAAAACACCCACACGCGTGGGTGTTTTTTTGTCGCTATTCATCCTTTTGGAATCATCAGTACGAACACGCATTCGTAATAGCGGTTGGTTAGGGGGGTTGGCAGGCGGCGGAGGGTAGAGGTCTGGTGTGTGGTACGAAAGTCTTCGTCCCCAAACATGCCCATCCGCCTGTTGTGCCAGCTTTAGCCGCCCATTTCCATGAACGACTTGCGGGTCGACCGAGTCTTAGCCTTGGAGGCCATCTCAGCAATCGCCGCCTTTTCCTGCAGTTCAGCGATCAGGTCCTTGACCAGTACGAACGCCGAGCCGTAGTAGTTGCCGAACGTCATGTCCAGCGTGACAGCACAGATCTCACCAGAGCGCACATCGTCTTCGCGACAAGCTTGGTAGCGAGCGATGCATGCCCCTCTTGCGACCTGTAGAACCGTTCTCTTGACCGATTCCCAGGTCATGACCCCGAGATCGACGGCGAAGCTTTGCGGCTTCGTGTCTTCTCCTGTGTGGCGCAGTACGAGCCTGATCTCCACTGCGACCCCCTAACCGTTGAGCACTTCATGCTGTGCTCGAAAGCAACTAATCGGAAAGTTCCCGAAAAGTTAATACGTACCATACCACCATCAGAAATCACAAAAAAGTCTTAGAACTTATGTTTTGTCTGTAATATATTTTACAGAAACGCTTATGTATAGAGAGGATGGAGGGCAAGCATAGCCGATAATGTGAGAAGTGTCACAAATGACGCTCCAAACATGCCTCGCGCCCATTTGACAGGATCCTTAGCGTCAAAGCCTTGTAAGCCTCGAGCCAGCCAGTACATACTAGAACCACCAACTACCACTCCGAACACCCAGCCGCCGCCACTGAAGGTGAGCAGGAAAACTGACAATTCATAGAGCATGGTATAAGCCACGATCCAGTATTGTGTATTCTTTACACCTTTCTTCACGGGCCAAATAGGCAAGCCACCCGCTGCATAGTCATCTCGGCGAAAAATCCCAATCGCATAGAAGTGCACCATCTGCCAAAATACCATAATAAGTCCAAGTTGCAGGGCAGTGAAATCAAATGCTCCCGTGACCGCCGCATAACCGGCTACAAGCGGCACAGCACCTGAAATCGTACCCACGAGTGTACTGTAGATAGTCGTCCGCTTTGTCCAGCCGTATAGAACTACATAGTCTACGTACCCAATAACGCCAAGTAATACAACTAGGCCATTCACCCAGAGCCCCAGAATTACAAATCCAACCGCTCCCAGAAGTGTCGCGAGTAAGATCAGATTACGCGCGGAAACTTTCCCAGAAACCGTCGCTCGTTTTTTAGTACGCGGCATCTGGGCATCAATACCACGATCAGTCCAGTTATTCACCCCGCAAGCCGACATAACAACTAGCGTCATGCCAATAAGCGTAGCTGCAAGAAGCCACCAATCCATATGCCAATCGCTTGCAAATAAAAAGCCCGCAGCAGTAGTCATAACATTTGCATACGTACGCTCAGGCTTCAGCGCTAAATAATAGTCTCTAAGCTTACCCATTACGACTACAGACTATCTTGGTCGATCATATACTTATTGATTTGCTGGGGGGTCATTCGATAGTTCAAGTTATTCATGATCCACAGGCTACCGACTACAACTATGAGAACTACACCGAGCATCAGAGTGAGGACCGCGAGCTTCCAGCGTGGTCGACGCTCATCCCCTAAGTGAAGGAAGAACAGAAGTTGTATCACAAATTGCACGACGGCCAGTCCACTGATCAAACCGATCACGAGGTCATTTGATCCAGAAACGCGTGTTACTAGCAGATAAGCCAGCAAGGTTAGCGTCACTGAAAGCAAGAAGCCAGTGATGTACTTACCAAGACTCAACGTCTCTTCATGGTGTTCTAGGACTGTTGGCTTCATATACCTCGAGCTCCAAATAGATACACAATGGTGAAGATGAAAATCCAAACCACATCCAAGAAGTGCCAGAATAAACTTAGAAGCTGCAGCCGCTTACGTACGGTGGCAGTGAGGCCTTTTTTAGCAGTAAACCAACCAACAACAGCCATCCAGATCAAACCGAACGTTATGTGCAAACCATGAGTCCCGACGAGCGTAAAGTAGCTACTCAAGAAACCGCTACGGCGCCAACTATTACCATCCACGACTAGGTTACGAAATTCAGTCAGCTCTAGTCCTAGGAAAGTCGCACCAAGTAAGAAGGTAACACCAAGCCACATAAGCACCTGACTACGATCGCGGTGTTGCGCAGCAAGCAGGGCAAGGCCACAAGTAAAGCTACTCGTGAGCAGTGCCATGGTTTCAATTAGAACATAGGGCAGTTTAAATAGTTCACGACCGCTAGCACCGCCAAATGTATTACCATGCAGCACCGCATACACAGCGAACAGGCTCGCAAATAGTACACAGTCGGTCATTATGTAGACCCAGAATCCAAGCGTTGTTTTCTCAGTTGCCTGTAGCTCGACCTGTTCCATATTTAGTGTAGTCGACAGCTCACTCATACCGCGCTCCTTGTAGCTCGAATCCGTGCGTTTTCTA
>CAZBLZ010000066.1:0-2896 GCA_964493045.1 uncultured Candidatus Saccharibacteria bacterium | reverse complement strand
GTATGAAGCATAATATTGGCCGCAAAAATACGAATACCTAGGCTCTCGCGGTAAGCTACTGCTTTATCGCCTCGGCTTTTAACGTCAGAAATAGTTGCATAGTATGGTGATGCATATGCGTCGCTATTACATATCCAAGACTCTAAAAGTAGAACGTCACTTGAATTTGCTACAGTTGGTGCGCCAGTTGGATTATAAGTGGCGTCGACATTTGAGCTAAGCGCATCATCGGCGTTCCATACGTTGATAATTGCACCGATATTTTTACTATGGATGTAGTTTAATATACTAGTTTGGCGGGTACGAGGTACCTGATAATCATAGCCGAATGTGTCAAGAAAAATACCCTTAGCACCAGCAGTAATCCACTGGTCAACTTGCATTTGCAGAGCTGCAAGCGATAAATTACCAGTCGTAACGCCTACATTAATGTAGCCCCACACTACGGTAGTAGGCGATAGGGACGCAAGTTTCTCAATGATATTTTTCGTGCTTGCGTAGTATGCGTTGCCCGGGTCTTCAAGCCCGCTGCCAAGTACGACATCATCGTAGCGAGCGAGCGATGCCGCTGCATAGTCATCGCTAAATTTCCCATTCATCGTATTTGGTGGCGCATAAAAAATCTGGAATGAACGAATCCCCGAGTCGCTGCCTGTGGTGCTCACGGCTAGTTTTGCATTCGTGATTGAACCATCGGCAATCTTAGCGCCAGTAATAGCGTTATTGGCAATTTCGGTAGCGCCAACGATGCCGCTTTTTAGCGTGCCGTCAGTATTAAGTGATTGCGACAAATAGTCGTTAAGGATATCTCCCCACGAACCTTGATCGCTGCCGGGTGTAGGTAGGCGTGCCATAGTGTTTAAGGTTATTATAGCGTAAAAACACGGAATCAAAATAAAAATATAGACGCCCATTTAGCGCCTATACGTAAAATTCTCTTGTGGTGCGGGTGGGGGGAATCGAACCCCCGTCCCAAGTTTGGAAAACTTGTATACTAACCGTTGTACTACACCCGCGAAGTCTACCGTATTGTAGCATCTTTGTAGTGCAGAGGGAAGTAACGACCAATGTCAATTAAAAAAGTATTTAAGTACATTTTTGCTCGCCTACACTGGGGTATAATGAAGTAATGGGTTTCTTCCGTTCACGATTTAATAACAATTCAGCGCGTAAGCTGTTTCATTCTAGTGGTGTCATTGGCGATACTGACGGCAAAACCATCGGCAGTACAAGCAGCGAATCATTTGAGCAGCGCCAGAAGATTGAAGGTAATCGTCGCCTTGTCGGAGGCTATAGAGACGCCGGAATAGTGCACACCTACCGCCAGGAGGCACAGAGTGCAACTATTGGTCAGCAGCCTGACAGTGACGATAAAAATAAAAAACATCATCACCGAAATTCAATGGTAACCGATAGGCCTTCTTCGCGGGTGCGCGATGTACCATCGAGCCGCATCGATATCATGAAGCCATCATCACGCGTTATACGAGATACAGGCGTTGCAAAGTTGGGCACAGAATCAACGAAACCAGCTGCTAGCGTGAAACGCACGTATATGGAGCCAGTTACGCGAAAGTATAATCCCTACCAATAAAATAATTATTTACGCATGAATGATTGCGATTATTTTCTGAAGTAGTTCCTTGTGGTGATTGCTTGCGAATGACGCATGTGTCATACCTGGAATGACCGACACCTTAATGGCTCCAAGTCTTGCATCTTTTAAGCTATCAAGCACTTCGGATGGCGGAAATAGCGTATCTCTCTCGCCGAGCACAACCGAGAAGCGTACGCCGGGTCGCTTGGCCATAATTTGCACGCATTCACCAGTAATATCATGCGATAAGCCCTCGGCGTATTTTCTGTCTGATGCTCCATTTTCCGGCTCAAGAAAGCGGGCGCGTGTAATAATCAAAAAAACATATAGATTACGCAAACTGGCAAACGGAAATTGATTTCTTTGGAGAAGTGATTTCGCAGCTCGCTTTTTTAATTCGCGAATACGTGTTTCATCAGACGGGCCAAATACATGTTTGGTAAATCCCAGCGGAGTCACAAGGCCAATACTACAGAGAGGGACATCTGGTAATGAGTTAACTGCCCAGACAACACCGGGCGCCGCTTGCGAGATACCAATTACTGAGAGATTGCGGACATGATATCGGGTGAGAATATTTTGCAGGGCGTTAGCGGTATAGCTTTTACTGAAGTCCTTGAGATTATTGCCGCTCGGATGGGCTTTCCAGTGGGGCATACCCTCAATGACGGCAGTGTGTGGTGGCGCGAGGCTTGCCACCCATTTGGGGATCCTTCCGACCTGGCCAGTGCCGAGAAAAATGATGGTATGGATAATATTCTGTGACCCTGGACTCGTCCAAAAGCGAAATGGGATAGGTTGGCCGTTGTAGACGAAGGTATCAGTGTGGCGGATGGCCTGTTCTCTGGTTGGCATAGATTGATTGTAGCAAAGTAAGTTCGGGCGTGCACTACAAAAGACCCTCAAATAAGAGGGTCTTTTGTAATAATGTCCTGGGGCGAATAATGGGGTTCGAACCCACGGCCTCCGGAGCCACAATCCAGCGCTCTAACCTGCTGAGCTATATCCGCCATACAATCTAGCTTTCACTAAACTCCTCTGGATTATACCAGATGTAGCGCGATATGTCATCTGTTATTTAGTAATTTAGGGAATCTTATTCCCAAGTGGTTTCGATGTCGGCACCAAGGGTGTTGAGACGGTTGGCGATATCTTCATAGCCACGATTGATACTATATACATCGCGGAGGATTGATTTACCTGGTGCAGCAAGCATTGCCAGCAAGATTACGACGCTTGGGCGCAGAGCAGCTGGTGCCGTAATATCCGCTGACTTCCATTTTGTGGGGCCGGTAATAT
>CAZBLZ010000065.1:0-3049 GCA_964493045.1 uncultured Candidatus Saccharibacteria bacterium | reverse complement strand
AGCGCGTGCCTCAGCAGCGCCTGCTTGATCGTTGAGGACCTGCGAATGCTCACAGCTTTCTCCAAGCTCGAAGGAACGGGAAACAGTAGTATTATATAATGTAAATAAGTTTAATGCAAACAAGCTGTTCGCATGGAAAACTTAAGCCTAGATTATTAATTGCTTTGAATTTATGATTAGTGCAACACTAATTCGAGGAGTTCTCCGAAATGACCGTTCAGAAAAAACTGATGCTCGGTGCCGGCATCGGTGTCTTGCTACTGGCTGGTGTGCTCTATGAGACCGTGCTGCCAAATCACTATGCTCACGCGTACAACCAAAAGATGCGTATGAGTACTGTTGCACTGCAGACTTCTCTGACCAGTACAGGTGAAACGACCTCAAGGGCTATATTTACCAAAAGAGACATCACGCTTGATACAAATCTTGTTGATTTGACTGCAATCCAAAAGCAGATCTCCGAAACGAAGCAAACGCTTGTAGCTGCGCAGCACGATAATCATCTCACGACACTGCCTTTGTCCGGCTATTTTGGCGCTTACAAAAAAGCTCAGGCAACGCAGAGCGAAATAGCAGATGTTACAAAGCAAGTTGGTCAGCGCCTTACTAACTACGAGCAGCTTGTTGCATACCTGACGCACACCAATAAAATTGACCAATCATCCAATAAGAAGTTCACCACCTTCTCAGATAGCGCTACAGTTTCCCAGGATCAAACGGTGGCTGGCCTGAAGAATAACGCGCAGGTTTTGCGTGACTCTGTCGCGCAGTATAAAAAGCTTGATACACCGGAGGTCATGCAAACGCTTAATACCACGGTGAGCGACTTAACCCTCAAGATTGCGGATGCACTCGAGCAAGAAGCTCAGGCGATTGTTGCTCACGATGATGCAAAATCAAAACAAGCTTGGGATACGGTGAATTCATTACAGGACCAGATTGCCAATGTTAATGAAAAAGAACAAGTGAAGCTTACGCCGCAGTCAGCTGCACTGAAGCCAATTACCGATATTGCTAAGCTGACCGATCAGATTAAGCCCTAGAGTTATGAGCTAAGCTCCACTGATATTACACCTTACGTGTGTAATAATTTGTACAACTTGTCAAAATAAGTTATTGTTTCTGAAATATTAAACAGTTTGACAAGGAATTGCTATGGGTATTGATGAAGAGATAAAGAAGTCTCTTACTGAGATTCGTGAGTTGATGGAGATCGGCCCCCAAGACAAGACAGACGACCAAGAAGACAATTCTGATACCCTTGAACTAGCATTAGAAGAGCTTCGAATCATTTACGGAAGACTCGATGAGTCACTGGCCACAATTAAGGTGAGGGTGCTTACTTTTCTCGGCGCCGCGTTGGCACTGCTAAGCTATCTATACGGTAGTGAAACTCTATTTATTCCTGCCCAAAATTACGGACGAGTTTTCTACTTTCTTGGCTTGGGGCTTGTAGTTTCCGCTATCGGTTTTTTGCTTCGAGCGCTAAAGGCAATGGCATGGTCTGTCCCTATTGAATCAAAGCTTACAAAGATAAGACTCCACAAGAAAAAACACGAGCTCCTGGAGCTTCTCGTTGAGGAGTATATTGAATGTATGATAATCAATCTTGGTAGATACGAAACGAAGGTAGCCGATCTTAATTCTGGCTTCTTCCAGCTACTCTGTGGTAGTATATTATTACTCGTTATTAAAAGCATCGGGGGATAAAATTATTATGAAAATCTGGACTCAAGGCGTTTAGCGAAAGCCCCTAAGGGGGCTTTTTTATTTAGCCCATTCTTCACTAAGTCTTCTTCTAATCACTACCATGAAAGAACCCCCCTAAGGTTATGGTAGACACGGCTTTGATGAAAAGGACCAGACTAAGCGAGGGACTGGATTGGAATACTGGTATTATAGACATATACATACTGGAAACGAATTAGGAGTGTTGATGCGGAACATTTTCCTGGCGCCACGCAGTAACGAGACTGCGTATGCAAACTACATGTCCTCTATGCAGGGGAAGCCCCTGGAGGAACTTAAGCCATATCTTACAAGCGAAGACCTTCTGCAGCTTGGTCAAGATGAAAGGTACTTTGTATGGGGCTGTCAGCCCAGCATGGAAGGCCGGTGGAATAAGATGGAGAGAGGCGACTACATACTTTTCTATGCTCGCGGCAGATTTATCTCATATGGTCAGCTTAAGTTTAAAAAGAAGAGTGAAGAGCTAGCGCTCAGTCTATGGCCAGAGAGTAGAGATTCTGGCAAGCCTTGGTCTTGCGTATTCTTTGTTGAAAATATTCATGAGATTGACCTACCCCTAAGAGCATTCACTGAAGTAACAGGCTACAACATGAAGTTGGTCCAGGGCTTTATGCGAGTAACTACTGGATTGAAGAATATCGAGGCAAGATACGGCTCTACTGAAAAATTCATGGAATCTCTCTCTTCTAAGTTGAGCGCTAATGAGGTTGATGATCTAATTTCCATTGCAACTCAGCCTAGCTCCAAGTTAAGCCCGGAGGATAAAAGTAGAATAGATGAGCTAACCCGCTCAAGAACGGATGAGGAAATAGAAGCAGCTCTCGCGAGACATGCCAAAGCAGCTTATCGTAAAACCCCTGAAGAGATTGAGCGGCTAGTCCGAATAGTTAAGCGAAACCAAAGGCTAGTATCTGATATTAAGGCGAAGTATCACAACAAATGTCAGATATGTGGCTTTACGTTCCAGACTTCCAGGGGAGGCTACTATTCGGAAGCAGCTCACATTATTCCTATATCAAGCCGAGCAGAGGGGGTGGATAGCCCGGATAATATATGGGTACTTTGTGCGAACCACCATCGCATGCTGGATATGGGCGCCCTCGAGTCGATCTCTAATCGGCAATATTTAGAAGAGGGACAGGTCAAGAATTTGATGATGGTCTAGGTGGGGCAGGACTTGCTCTCTGGAGGAGGAAAGGCTGTCGCTGGCAGCCTTTCGCATTTTTCGTCAAGTCTTGTGCATGGCAACGAAGCCATAGAAAAAGCCCCATCTTTCGATGAGGCTTTTTCTATGGTAGCG
>CAZBLZ010000064.1:0-3074 GCA_964493045.1 uncultured Candidatus Saccharibacteria bacterium | reverse complement strand
TTAACTTCACCTTCTAGATGATACTGGTGTATTAATTTGCCGATACTCGAGTTCTTGTCCTGAACCTGTGAGATCAAGTTTGGTACTTGATGGATAAACTGGTTTGTCTGGTTAACTAACGGTGGCACAACCAACGCTAAAAAGCTGCCCAATAAAACCACTACTATGCCAATTGAAAGTCCGGTCGCGAGACTACGATTGCCACGCCATTTGCTCGGGAGATGTTCGGTCAACTGTTGCACAGGAGCATTCAAAGCTAGACTCAAAAACAGAGCTACACCAATCAGTGTCAACGTATGCGCGCTATGGACAAGCGCTGCAAAAAATACGATCGCTAGAATCACAGCTGCGATAATACGGAAAATCGTACGGTTAGAAATGGTAACTTCAACTTGTGGAGTATCGGAGGAACGAGGACGAGTTATGTTCATGCTATTAGTATCTCATGACTGACGTCGGCTTTGCAAAGCTTGTGCGTACGTAGCTAGAAGCCGCGCGCCTACGACCTCAACATCAAAATGACGTACATATTCATGCTGGAGCATTGCTGCCCGTTCCCGAGCCGCTCGATGGTTATCATCAAGATACCAGGCAAGTCGCCCAGCAAAGGCACGCACATCAGTCGGATCGAACAACTGATCGGGGTACGGTTGCATAACCGAAGCGTAGCCGGGATTATCGCCAGCCAGTACGACACCACGCGCTGCAGCCATACCTTCAAGTAATACTATTCCAAAACTTTCACCACCTGTACTTGGATATACTGCAATATCAGCGGCAGCCAAGAAATTGGCCTTATCTTCTTCGGCTATAAATCCGGCTAGCGTGACAACATCGGCTAGTTTGTGATCACGCACAAACTGTTCCAGGGTGGGTAGTAGCTCTCCCTTACCACCAATAATGACGCGGAATGGCTCTTCATACAAACCCTGATCACGCATATATGCTACCGCCTGTAGTAGCTGCAGCGCACCCTTGCGCGCCACCAAGCGCCCCAGGAACACAATATTCACGTCATTACTCGTACTCACTGCATTTGCGAACTGGTCTAACCGAACTGGGTTAGGAAGTACCTCTGCCTCATACCCATAGGTCTGACGAGCAAACTTTGCTGCCGGCGCGGATACAGCCAATACATGGTCAAATCGCCTACCAGAACGACGGTTTAAGACACCTAGAGCATGATTCGCAATTGTCACCATCCGAGAATAGGGCAAGATATGAAATGTACCCACGATCGCTGTCGATGCCGGCGCGGCAAGCATCAGGCGGCCAGCCATAAAAGGGCTGTAGGGCACTTGTATGTGCAACACATCGAACTGTTCATCAGCTAAAAACTTACGTAAACGACGTGTAGAGACAGGCAAAGGCATGGACATACGATTACCATTAAATTTCACCTTGAGGTTACGGCTCAAGCTATGGATATGTGGGATATCGGTACGTACTGTTGCACCTACTAGATAATGAACCTCGTGACCTTGTTCGGTCAGCCATGAGCCAACTTGCAGCACATATTGCTGAACCCCATCAGGTGTATCGAGCGTGTCATCGAGCACTAGGCCAATTTTCATAAATTAGTTCTTTTCGCGGACGTTTTGGAGAGCAGTTTTATATACGATTTCGTAGCGATCAACTACTTTAGGCCAATCAAATTGTTTCACATACGTCTTGGCCCATTTCTTCCATAACGTACGTAAGTCTTCATCATAAAGTAGTAGCTGTAAACGGTGAGCGAACTGCGAAATATCTTTTGGATTCACGAGTGAAAGATTGCCTAGACCTTGCATAACCGAAGCATAGCCAGGGTTATCTCCGGCCACAGTCACCAGGCCACTCGCCATAGCTTCCACGAGTACAATCCCAAAACTCTCGCCGTACAAAGCCGGAGAACAGAACAAGTCGGCCGTATGTAACAATTGTTGTTTGGTAGCCTCATCAATAAATCCTAGGAATTTGACATTACGTAAGCCCAGTTCTTGCGCCTGCAATTCAAAGGTACGCGTCTCACGTTCACTACCTGCGCCCGCAATTAGAAGGTGCACATCAGGTTGTCGCTCCTGCAACTGCGCAAATGCATCGAGCAAATACTTTACACCCTTGCGCTGCTCAAGCCGACCGATAAATAAAATCGTTTTAGGTTGACCGGCTGGACGATCTTTTGCCGTAGCCGTTCGGAAACGCTTCAGATCAATCCCATTGGGTACAATTTCAACCGGTACATCGGCAAGACTAAGAAGATAGTCTGCTGCTGCGTCTGACACCGCGGTAAAGGCGTCAATGTGGCGTAAAAGCGGCTTGGTATATGGAGTTATAACGCGACCCATGGTGCGGCTCATCATGGTTTCCGGAAGTTTGGCGTGGAAAGTTGCGACGTTAGTAGTTCGGCTACGACTCAAAATTTGACGGCCTAGCACTGGTACCCACGGTTCATGGAAGTGTAGAAGGTCAAATTGTTCATGGTCTAGCATGCCGTCAATTTCGTCGGTCAATACACTCGCACTGACCGTAGGCGTGGTGTGCATCGCCTTAACTTCGGTGGCGCTGCCCAAAAAGATAACTTTGCGCTCATCAGAAACATATGGCTCACGTGGCTGCGGCGTAATAATAACTAGCTCGTGACCACGACGAACGAGCTCATCGTGCTGCGCTAGCACATGTTCTCGCACGCCCCCATGCTTAGTAATGTTGTATGGTAGAACCAGTCCAATTTTCATAATTCTACTGGTAGTATACCATTTTAGACCCGGGGCCTACTTAGCGGGCTTAGATTTAGCATCCGCCTTCCGGATAGCTCGCCTAAGAACTGGCGGGATCATATCAGCCGATTCCTGCTTCGTTGCCAGTACACTAATCGTGTGTGACTTGAGCTTGATGGGCGCACCATGGAAGTCACTAAAGACGACACGCATGTGTTGTTCTACGATGCGATGGTCAAAGAAGTGGTCATTTTTGGTATATACATGCCAGACCGGTAAGTTCACCTGAGTCTTACAGTTATCAACTGTAAGTAGCTCCACGGTAGTACGCATATACGTGCGCACATCATTTACTTGCCAGAGTTTAATCTCCAT
>CAZBLZ010000063.1:0-3139 GCA_964493045.1 uncultured Candidatus Saccharibacteria bacterium | reverse complement strand
GACGATGCTTGATAAAAATGCGACGATAAACGTCACGGGTATTAATATATCCATGAAGGTATTCCTTTACTTAGGTTGGAGTTATTTAGTTATAGAAGAGATTTAATGCAGCGCGCGGCTGACATCGTGGATGTCGGGGTGTCGCTAAGTTGTAAGAAATCAGATTGTGACTGATGTAATAATTCTATATTAGCATAAAAAGTATTATTATGCAAGGTGTATGTAGGAGATCTAGGGATTTGTGGTTCGATCTAGCAGCAGCAGCTTGGGCATTGCAGCCTAAACTCGTTTGGCGGTATTATTGGTGTATGAACAAAGAGATTGAAGCGCGGTTTTTGGATATTGATAAGCCGGCATTGGTCAAAACGCTTGTGGGGCTGGGCGCTGTAGATAAGGGCGATGAGCTGCTTACGGAAGTGATTTTCTATGATGCGGATGGAGCCTGGCATGCCGAACGGCGTTTTGTGAGGCTTCGCTCTATTGGTGACGATGTAAAGCTCACATATAAATCTAATAAAGAGCAGACGATAGACAGTGCCCGCGAAATCGAATTTGCTGTTCCTGATGCTGATTTAGCTGAGCAGTTTCTTGTGAGTATTGGGCTTGTAGCGGCGCGACACCAAGAGAAACGCAGGCATACATTTGAGCTGAATGATGTGACAATTGATATCGATACGTGGCCAAAGGTCCCGACATATGTCGAGCTTGAAGGGCCATCTGAAGAGCGTATTAAAGCGGTTGCTCAGTTGCTTGGATTCCAGTGGGAAGACGCCGTGTTTGACGATGCTCGTGCTGTTATTGAAAATCGCTATAACATCCCCGTGGGAACAATGCGCTGGTTTACCTTCGATAGGTTTGAGTAGAAGTATTCGACTTGCGTTTATTGGCGTAGAAAAAGTCCCTAGATCTTCTGATCTAGGGACTTTTTCATGACTGGAGAGTGGGTTCGTTAATTTAACTTTTAATGCGAACGATATTAATTGTGATGTTGAAGAAATTAGAACTCTGCTGGATAAATGAAAACAGGAAGAGTACCTCCTTTTACAGAGACGTTCTTGATCTCTAACAATTACTATTTATCGACCTTGCTTGTAAAATTTATATGATAGTCGTACATCCATTTGGTCGCATCCCCACCTTGTTTAAGAAAAATAGGCAGCAATAAATCACGCATAAAACGACCAAAAGCACTAGTGGGCGTCTTACGACTACCGTTGCGACGTGATTGTGCAACAATCTTCTCTGCGCGCTCTTTGCGTAGTTCAACAAATCGCGCCAATGCAGCTTTTGTGTCAACTATATCCCGGAGACACTGCGCCATGACTAGCCCATCTTCTAGCGCCATCGAAGCACCTTGGCCAGCGCTCGGTGATGGAGCATGCGCTGCATCACCTATTAGACATACGGGGCCTTTTTGCCACTCTGGGATTGTTGCTAGGTCATAGATTGGGTATCCAATGATAGGTGTTTGAGACTTATCGATGATATTACTAATGAACAGCTGATCATCTGCAAAGGTGTCTTTAAGTCGTTTATGCCACCATTCGTTATCTTTCATTTCAAGTTCTCCTCGGTTTGGGGTTGCAGACTCGTTAAGGTTAGCGAACCAGAAAACATTGCCGTCTGGTTTAACTAAATAGCTGAAGAATGCTTTCTTTGCGAATATCATTTCTATCTGACCGTCACTGCTAGGTAGGTCGGTGTCACGAGAATAAGCACTACAGCTCAATAGACCAGTAAATGCAGGATGGGGTGAATTAGGAAGGACAGCCTGGCGGACTTGAGAATGAATACCATCACAGGCGATGAGTACATTTGCGGCCACTTCACTGCCATCTTCGAACTTTGCAACAACATTATTATCATCAATAATTTGGACATCGCGAAGTCGCTTGTTCCATTCAATCTTAACACCTGCATTTAAAGCTTTCTCGCGCAGGGCTCTCGTTAGGTGTCCTCGCTGAATAGTGATGGTATTGGCGGGGACAGTGCCGTAAGATTTGCCGGTTGTTGTAGCAAAATGGAAGTCGTTAGTCTGGAAGCCCTCAGCTAATACCGCCTCGTAAGCACCGAGTGTGCGTAATGCATCCTGGCCATTTGGAGTAATACCCAAGAACGTGCCTACGGCATCACCCGGGCCGGGGTATGCTTCGTAAATAACAGCATTAATACCAACCATTTTGAGCGCTAAAGCGGTTGCCGGGCCGGCAACTCCGTTACCGATAATAATTACTTTGGATGATTTTGCCATAATGTTTCCTATATTGTTTGATTTATAAAATAGTTTTATGTATAATACTATTATTACAATAGCGCATCAAAAAGAGGACTGTCAAGCCTATGGCAAAGAACCAGCAGAATGCCCGATACGACACCAACGAATACAGTACTAGAACTATTTTATTCCATGCAACAGTAGCAGAAAAGCTAGGGCTTTATCCAACCGATCATAAATGTGTCATTTTTCTACTTGATGGCCGAAAAACTATGAGCCAGCTAGCTGAGCTGACGGGTTTAACTTTGGGTGCGCAAACAGCTTCCGTTACACGCCTTGAGCGGGGTGGCTATATTACACGCCACAATGATCTAGACGACCGACGAAAGGTTTATATAGAACTGCAGCCCGAAGGGATTAAAAAGATGAGTGCTTATTTTGCACCACTTGGCGAAGTAATGCAAAAACTAGAATCTCGCTATACAACTGACGAGCTCGAAATAATACACACCTATATGTCTGACGCAGCGAATATTCTCCGGCAGGAAACGGAACGACTGAAGTCTATTTAAAGCTTGGTAGTCTCAAGAGTTCCCTGTTGATGCCGCCATTTAAATAGGTCTTCATGTGCGGCCGTCATCCAATCAAAGGTTTCATTTGCACAGGACAAGTCATTCATATCCCTTAGGAATAAACGAGACCAGATATTTTATAGTTTGATTGTTCCGCATCTCTATCAAAAAATCAAACTAAAAATACCCCGTTTTTATAGAGGTATTTTTATGAATGGGTAAAATAATCTCACTTGGCTGGGGTGAAGGGATTCGAACGAGTTAGATTATTGGTGGGTAGCTCGCCGCATCCGCTAGTATGCGCTCACCCGCTACTTTTACTCCTTTGGTTGGCGCAGCATTTATCCAGTAG
>CAZBLZ010000062.1:0-3264 GCA_964493045.1 uncultured Candidatus Saccharibacteria bacterium | reverse complement strand
GAAGTCGACACGAGAAGCCAGTTCCGGATAGCGCTGCAATGTACGCGTAGCAACCAAAAATCCAAACGAAACACCCACAATAGTAAAGCGGCGGCGCTTGTAATGCATTTTGATAAATGCCGCCAAATAATCAGCGTAATTGTCGAGCGTGGCAGATTTACCAATCTTATAGAAGCTATCCATACCACCAAAGCCAGGAATATCCGGCATAGTGACCGCGCCGAAAGTGTTGAAGTTCTGCACCAGTCCCCACCAACGTTCAAGCAAGGCGTGGTGACCATACAAAACTAGGAGTTCACGTTTTGTGTTCTTAGGAGCTGGCATGTGCAGCATGCGCCCATTCATACCATTGATATAGAGCGGCTGGATATAGTCAGCGGGGTTTGGTTCAGTCTTGGCCATAATTCTTGTTTTAAATATACGGTACGAGTGGTGGCAAGTGCAAACCTGAAGCTGGTTTTACAACGGAGAATTAACAATTCTATGTATGAATCTGGATCGAAACGAGTGATACTAAAGCATACACCGCTAATCCTATAACGTAGCCAAGTATAACACTGAACGATACGGTGACATCATCAGCCGTTTTCTTACCAGGGCCCGAAGTCTGGTATACCATCTCCCGACGCTTCGAAGTTAAATAGACCAAAAGCAGGAAGGTTATCACTACGGTCACGGTGATTTTTATCCATTGTTGTTTCAATAGTACTGTTAAAAAACCTAGCAATGATAAGATTTGAAATATATTTGGCATCTCATCAATAAGTAATCGCTTTTCGACATTTAAGTAACCGGCAATACCCCGAGGAGTTCTACGGGCACGGACACAAAAATTCCATATTAAGATTGCTAGTACAACGGTAATCACACCCGCGGTCATAGCCCCATTCCAATGAGCATGAGGAAAGGTTATTTCACCAGCCTCTTTGGCAAGTACGATAGAGGCGCTGGCTAGTCCTGCTGCAATTGTCAGTTTGCGATATTCTGCACGGTTTTCTCGTTCCAGTTCATCACGTATTTTTTGGAGCCGTTTAAGCTCTGCCTCGAGGTCGTCCATGGGCTTATCATATCACGCTCAAGAGGGCGACTACAGTCTCAAGCGTAAACTTTATTTCTTCAAGAATGAAGAGAATGTCTTACTAGTAAGCATAGTGACTGGCGTACGTCCTGTCATAAGCTGAGTAACGCGAGTTGTTTGGGCTTCGACCGTGGTATTGTCCTGTGAATTCGCCATTGGAGATGCCGCTAAATCAAGAGGGTACACCATGATGTTATGGCGAGCTGCTTCATCGTCAGCTGCTTTCTGTGCGGCAGTCCATTCATAGTGGATATATGTTGGCATAAAGCCCATGTCAGTGACTGTCTTAGTTTTAACATCGATCTTCATGGCAGCAATACCACCAATTAGTCCGTTTATGTCGAGCTGTGTCCCCAAGAAGTTCCCAAGACTATACCAAACCGCAGTCGTACCGCCACCTGCTCGCGGTAAACGTTGTGTCGGTTGGAGCCAGTGCGGGCCAGTTCCAACTACAATATTCACACCCTGATCTGCAAAGTAGCGAGCCGTTTGGTCCTGCCAAGTATCTTCAGTAGATTGGTCCTCATCACACGAATGCATAGCAGCAATAATCATATCCGCATGTTGAGCTTTTGCATCAGCAATCTGGGTTCCAGCCAAACTTTCACTAAAAATATTCAGTCCATAGCTGCTGACCGATTTGTCGTTGGAACACTGAGCATAAGACAAGAAGGCAAATTTCACGCCCTTAACCGTGAAGTACGAGACTTGCTGTTGCTCGGCTGCGGTACTTGAGGTACCGGCGACGGCTAGCGTAGGCATACCTGCCCAAACTTGGCGTGTTGCATCAATACCAGCCTGACCTTTGTCGTCGGCATGATTATTGGCTAGGTTTATGACATTACAACCTTCATGACTAAGAGCCTGAGCAAATGCTAGTGGTGCATTAAATGTAGGATAGCCACTAACGGGCTTACTAGGATCGCTCGGTGACTCTTGATTACAGAACGACATGTCTGCCGCGGTCAAGTAAGAGTGTACCTGCCCAAAGAATGGGGTGAAATCATAGCTACCATCTGCTTTTTTGGCATTACTATCAACAGAATCGTGTGGCAACATATCACCTGTCGCAATGAACGTAATGGTATTAGATGTATCCGTTTTCTTTGCAGCTGCAGTAGTCTTGGTCTTTGTCGATACATTCGTAGCTGGCTTATCGGTTCGTGTGTGTAATACCCAGCCCACCGTAGCAACCGCAAGTACAACGACTACACCAACCAACACAGGCCACCGTTTGCGCCTCTGTTTCCTTGACCGAACCTGCAATATCTCCCTCATATCTCTTCTCATACTAGCACATGCGCTATACTGGTAGGGTGAGTAAACGAGTAATCTGGATCATAAGTGCAGTAATAGTAGTAGCCGCCGGCCTATCATATTGGAAGCTAGGAAATAGCTCGCCAAAGGCATCTGTCCAAACCAAAAAACAATCTGCTACAACTGCCTCCACCAAGTCAGTCGATACTTTCTCTAAAACACAGTTTTCTATTACTGATCCGACCAGTGTTTGGGTGATCGTCAACAAGCAGCACCCATTACAGCCAGTAACCTATGCGCCTAGTGATTTGCGCTACCCAAATGTGACCCTGCGTGTACCGGGCCAAACCGAGATGCAAATGCGTGACCCAGCAGCCACGGCACTTGAAAAGATGTTTGCCGGAGCTGAAGCGGCTGGATATAAACTACAGGTCTCCACCGCGTACCGTGGGTACAGCTACCAAAAAACCCTATACGATGGCTATGTCGCTAGTGCAGGTCAAGCGGCAGCCGACCAAGAAAGCGCTCGCCCTGGCTATAGCGAACACCAGACAGGTCTCGCCGTAGATATACGTTCTCAAAGCGACAAATGTAGCCTAGAAGCCTGTTTTGGCACTATGCCTGAAGGTGAATGGTTGGCAGCTAACGCCTACAAATACGGCTTTTTACTCAGATACCCTGCAGACAAGGTTAAGGTGACTGGGTATGAATACGAGCCATGGCACTTCCGTTATATTGGAACTGATTTGAGCCAAGAATTGCACAAACAGAACATTCAGACCCTAGAGGAGTTTTTCGGTGTTACCGGCGGCGAGACCTACAAATAGACAGCCGGCTCGAAGCCGGTTACAGCCACCACGACGACCCCGAAACCGCCGTCCCTTCATGGGTTTCGTATTTCGCCACAAGCGTATTACTATCATCGTGGT
>CAZBLZ010000061.1:0-3291 GCA_964493045.1 uncultured Candidatus Saccharibacteria bacterium | reverse complement strand
AACCGTAACTGCGAATCTTTTGCCATGTGGTTGAATGTTCAGTAAAGACGACAGGGTGTTTTTTGGATGCATGTGCGTGAATAACTTTTAGAATTGCTTCTAGGTCATTTCGATTTTCGATTAGCTCTGTACGATGTAGAAGTACAAGGCAGTAGTGTTCAGGAAGGGTAAGGTTTTTGAAGTCTTCACTCAAGTACTTCCATGACTGCTCAATTGCGTCCTTGGCGGTGTTGTACTTGGTATTAATGATTTCACCTTTTACATTTTCTTTTCGTAGGTCAGCTTCCGCAACATCGCTTGGCGGGAAGTGGATGCGTGCGAATTTGGCGGCGATGCGACGGTCGATCTCTTCTGGGAATGGCGTACGCCAGTTGTGTGTGCGAAGCCCAGCTTCGACATGGGCGACTTTTACGCCCAAGGCGAGTCCCATATAGCAGCCAATGACAGTAGTGAGCGTATCTCCGTGTACAACGGCAATACTTTTTGTGCCATGAGCTAAATCGGCAGCCTTAATTTGGCGTCGAAGAGGGAGAAGCTTTTTAAGGAATGAGGTGTGTGCATGGAGCATCATGCCCGCCATTTGAGCGATCGTCATTACATCTTTGCCGAACCAGCCGTCTGACAAAGTTATGTCTGGGGTGATTCCAAGTTGTTTATGGACCTTTTTAAGGCCATTGTGATGTTGTGATGAGCAGATTAGTAGCTGTTGGTCGCGAGGGATGTGCTGGACGACGCCGAGCATCTTAATAAGTTCAGCACTAGTACCGTAGAAAAGAATTACCATATCCCCTAGTATACAATATAGTGGCTTCTACGAGGTGAAATGACGTGATCGAAGTGCTAATAAACCGCCGATAATGAAGCAGAGTGAAGCGATGATTTGTCCGTAGAGTGAACCATAGAGACTGCCAAGAGAGAGTTGTAGCGTAAGGAAGACGACAAAGTAGCTCGCTACGGCAGAGAGAGACGAGAGAAAGAGGTTGCGTAGCGTGCCAAGACATACACTCACACTTACAAGCACAAAAGCAATACTACAAAGCGCCATAGCGATTGATGCGAGAGGGAGTACTGAGGTAAATGCGCCAGCATCTATGCCGAGTAGTGTTTGTAGGAAGAACGTAGGTGCGAGGCTGAAAATAATACATGCACTGAAAGATATAGCTGCTGTAATGCTAAGAAACGTCATGATCTTTTGTCTGTCTCGGGATACGGCAGGAGGGAGGGCAAGCCACATTAAGGGGCTAGTGGCAGCAAGAATAACTTTTGCGAGTGTAGCGACGGCAGCATACTGACCGGCAGAATGAGTATCGAAAAAGAGACGCGATACGATGCTGTCAGCCGATGAAAGAAGGGTAATAACTGTGAGGGCAATGATTGCAATAACCGATCTCTCACGTATAAAAACGAGTCGTTGGAACATTGCTTTTGTGGGAATAAACGATGTTTTTGGTTTTGGATCAGCAGATTTTTTATTAACTATTTCAACCAGTACAAGTGTAATGAGCATTCCAATACCGATGCCCAGGATAGCCCCGCCAACACCAAGCCCCATCATAATGAAGATCACGGAAAAGACCAATTTCAAGAAAGAGCCGAGCGTACTGAGTACTCCTGACGCCATAAAGTGACCATTACCTTGAAGGTGTCCGATCGCTACCGTAAATGGCACATTGATAACGAGGCTAAGGCCTAGCGCGATAATTGCCGTACTGTCGCTTAAGCCTAGGGATGTTTTATTGGTGTAGAGTACTATCGATCCAATAACGACAACAACGAGGATGACAATACATGAAACAACGTTCAGGCTCTTAATGGCTTCAAGCTGCTCTTTGTGATTTTTAATCTGTGCGCTTATTACAATGGCGAGAATGTTGAGTACGACAAATCCTACAGCGAGCTGCGTAAACATTGATACGAGGAACTGGATCTCTCCGTACTGACTAGTGGTAACAAACCGAGCAATAATCGGGTAAAAGATATAGTTAAGGACTGACGATACACCTGAAAAGACGTAAAATAGGAGAGATCCTGCAAGTAGTCTTTTTAGTAGAGATGCTTTAGGTGTTGCGTTCATAGGTTAGTATCCTCTACTATATAGCTATAGGAAGTTAAGTTCTAGTCTAGTGAGTAAATTACAAAATATTGGATTATCGGTGGTAATTCCGGTCTACAATGCGGAGGCCTGGATCAAGCCGACTGTTGAACATATAGTTGCTGCACTCTCAGGTAGTCATTTTGATGCTGAAATTATTATAGTCGACGATGGTTCTACGGATAAAAGTGCTGAAAATGCTGAAAGCCTAAAACTCCCTAAAGAGGTGGGGCTACAGGTACTTCGGCAAGAGAATATGGGTCGCTACTCAGCTCGTAAACGTGGTGTAGAAAAAGCCAAATATGAAAACATCTTATTTATTGATTCACGTGTATTTATTGATAAAAATGCTCTGACGTTTTTAAACAACCAGCTAAAGAACGACCCTGATCAAATCTGGAACGGTCATGTGAATATTGATAAAAAGGGGAATGTATTCGCACGCTTTTGGGATGCGATTGTATGCATAGCGTGGCGTAAGTATTTTCGTCATCCAAAGACAACAAGCTATGGATTAAAAGAATTTGATTTTTATCCAAAGGGCACGGGATTCTTCTATGTCTCTAAAAAACGTCTCATTGCAGCTATGGAATATTTTGAGTCGCAGACGAATGACATCAAGTTCTCCTCAGACGACACGCTTCTTATTCGTTTCCTGATCAAGGAGAAAAACATTAATTTGTCACCAGAATTCTCATGCCTTTACCATAGTCGTTCGACATTTCAGGGGTTTCTGAAGCACGCTTATAATAGAGGGCAGTTCTTCATTGATGGATTTCTTCGACCAGGAACACGCTTTTTCTATCCTCTAATCGCAGTGCTTCTGCTGAGCCTTTGCCTAGTGGTCGCCTTATTTATAGTACCTAGTCTGATATTATGGGTGCTGATTGTTGGTGCGCTTCTTCTTGTGCTTGGGTTGTTCTTCGGAGCACTTGTGTTTGGTGTTGTCTTGCCTGACGCATTCTCGCTTGCTTTATTAGGCGTGCCATTTGCGTTGGTCTACGCGGCGGGTTTATGGCGGGGAGTGTTACGAAAATTGCTGCCGTAATTCCAAAGCTGCTTCAGTGGCTAAGAAATCCTCGGTTATGGGTGCCGGTTATTGTTTTTGCTGTGCTGTATGGTGTTTATTTCTGGGCTACTATTGTATATCCCGACACTTTATTCGGCGGACCAGGTGACCATACCGCAGGACTTATATG
>CAZBLZ010000060.1:0-3372 GCA_964493045.1 uncultured Candidatus Saccharibacteria bacterium | reverse complement strand
GATGCATCAACAAGGTGTAATAACACGGCAGTACGTTCAACGTGACGCAAGAATTCGTCACCTAGCCCTTTACCTTCGGCAGCACCTTCGATAAGACCTGGGATATCAGCGACCAAGAGGCTGCTTTCTTTGTCTACATCCACTACGCCAAGGTTTGGCGTTAGGGTCGTGAATGGATAATCAGCAATTTCCGGGCGGGCATTACTGACAACACTCAGTAACGTAGACTTGCCGGCATTTGGTAATCCCACTAAGCCTACATCGGCAATCAGCTTCAGCTCTAAGGATAGTTCTGCTTCTTCACCTTCTTCACCCTTTTCGGCAAAGTTTGGCGCTTGACGAACAGAACTTAAGAAGTGAGCGTTGCCAAAACCACCACGACCACCTTGAGCTACGATTGCTTCTTGACCATCTTGAGTCAGGTCGGCAAGCAGACCACCTTCGGCTGTACGCGTCACAATAGTGCCAACGGGTACCTCTACACGTAGATCTTTACCGTTTCGGCCATGACGTTTCACTTTATCGCCGGCGCCACCTGGAGCTGCAGTTAGTTCACGGTGATAACGAAATGCGACAAGCGTGTTCTGGTTACGTGATGCAACAAAGATGATATTGCCGCCGTCACCACCATCGCCACCGTCTGGGCCGCCTTTATCGATGTACTTTTCGTGGCGAAAACTCGTACGGCCATTACCGCCGTCACCCGCTTTCACCTGTACTGTTACGTGATCAATAAACTTCATATAGCTCTAGTATACCAGATCAGGACTGGAAAAAATAATCAAAAAGTGTTCTAGTGGTATATGTAAAGTACGTCTGAGTAGTGGCCTTCGAAAAGGCTTGCTGACGTCCAACCGCTCACACCCACATTGCCCCAACCTGCGAGACCGTTCATGTCACTATAGACAATCTGTGATCCGTCTGCAGAAACCTGTTCAACATATCCAACGTGGTCACCTCGACTTGTCTGGACGATAGCACCGACCTGAGGCGTCTTACTCACGGTCCAACCGCTCTGGCCAGCATAATAACCCCAGGTACGTGCATCGCCCCAGTTACTTGGCATAGAGATGCGTGATGCAACATACCAGGTACACCAACCGTAGTCATAGCCATTATTACCATATAAGCATGGATAGCGACCAACCCACTTAGCACATGAGCTACCACCGCTACCACCATAGATAGCTGTAAATGAGCCACTACCGAGTGAGCTTGATGTGCGAGTAGTAGTTACAGCCTGAATTTGACCGTTTGGAATAAGGATTTGCTCTCCGACGGTAATGCCAGAAATCTCAGCATCATTGTAGGCAGTGATCTGATTTGCATCAGCCTTATATTTACTAGCGAGAGTCTGTACGGTATCACCCGCCTTAACGGTATAGACTATGCCGTTAACAGGAGGCATGACCAATTTAGTACCTAAGGCTACAGTGTCCCCGGTCAGGTTATTCGACCATCGGATGCTATCTGAGGTAATACCGAATTTCTGAGCGATTGAAGAAATCGTATCGCCCGCCTGTGCTACATAAGTCTGGATATCAGAACGACTCTTAAGCGCAGTAGCCACGATCTGAGGCTTTGCAACCACAGTACTGTCACTCGCCGTAACCGCAACAGCAGCACGAGCACTTTGAGCCTGGTTGTCGACTGCGTTACTTTCAGGTAATCCAGCTACACGAGCTACGTTAGCTGCGATATCATAAGAGGTTAACCCGTCAACAGGGTTTGACGTGGCAGCCTTTGTTGTGGCATTTGCCGCTGAAAAGTGATCATTACTGCGTGAGCCGCCAACCACAAATACAACCACTGCAGCCAAAATAAGTACGTTAGCACTAATAAGACCATAGCGAACGATCCGCCGGCGTGAAGATTTACGCTGGAGGGCCTTCTGCAGACGACCGCCAATACGTAGTCGTCGTTGATTGATCATGCGAGCCGTAAGAGACTCAGAATTCGCTGTACTGATAGTGTACTCCTTAAGAAAACACCAAAAATATTTATGTAGGTCACATCTGTAAAAACGTAAGTTTGCAGTAAAAACACAATTCTTACGCACATATAGTATCAATTGCGGTCCACCTGCGCAAGCTTTTATCTCATCTCCACCCCTGTTAGCGCACTGTAAAAACTACCCATTTTTATGCTAAAAAGAGGAGTTTTAGGAGAATAAGCCTTCAGTACCTTATTTTTACAGCATACCTAGTCTTTTAAGAGAGGTGGAAGCGAATCTATTGGCTGCAAAGTTTGTGGCAATACTGTGCTGTGTACGCCTCATGTTGCTGTAAAGTACTCGAAAAATGGGTTACACCGTCATCGCCGGTGACAAAATAGAGCCAATCGGTACTAGCTGGATGTGCCACCGCCTGTAGTGCACTGTCATTCACGTTACTAATAGGTGTTGGAGGCAGGCCGGTGTGGATGAGTGTGTTATATGGGCTGTCATATGATAATGAAGTGCCCTTGCCATTTAGGCGTGACCCATACATAGCGGTTACATCACTGCCTAGCGGCATACCCACACTCAACCGTTTCAAGAATACTTGCGCAGCCTGAGCGCGGTCACTCGGAGTGTTCACTTCTTCCGTCACAATGGAAGCTAAGATGATTCCTTGGTACGTACTTAGCCCCTCTTTTGCAAAAGCTGCACGAATCTCAGGAGTAAGGTGTTTCTGCATCTCAGCAATGGATTCTTGCACGATAGAGGTAGCACTCGTAGCGCTTGTTCGCTGGAATGAGTCAGGGTATAGATAACCTTCCAAGCTATTACCAGCAGGCTTATCTACCAATGCTGCGCTGCTTTCGTATTGAGTTGGTTGCAATGCCGCAGTAACGTCAGCTTCGCTAAAGCCATCGTTAATAAGTGCCTGCTTAATCTGATCAATGCGTTGGCCAGGCAGAACTGTCACGAGCTGAGTCGTAACCTTACCATGTGTAAGCTGACCCACAATGTCTTGAACGCTCTGGCTTGGGCTTAAGTTATAAGTGCCGGCTTGCAGATCTGCACCCACTCCTTCATGTCGCACATACGCTTCAAATGTCCACGCATTACGAATGACGCCTTTATCGTGCAACAGTCCAGCGATCTGGGCAGGTGTTGCCCCGGAAGCGATCGTAATACTCTGAGCGGTAGCATTGGAGCTCACAGGCTTTAGGTTTTCATGATAAAAGCGCCAAACAGCCAAGGTAGCAAGTACTAATGCTAAGCCCAATACAGCCAACGCGATAAGCACTCGCCTTAACCATGGTTTTCGTTCTCTGTTGTTTACCTTGTACATATTAGCGCGCTGTCCCTTCGGTAGGATGTTCATTTAGATACCGTTCTAGTATATACGCCGCAGCTACTGCGTCAATTTCACCCTTGTTCTTAGG
>CAZBLZ010000059.1:0-3388 GCA_964493045.1 uncultured Candidatus Saccharibacteria bacterium | reverse complement strand
TGTGAACGTGAGATAGATAAGTTGCCATAATTGCCTGAGAGATCAAAACAAGACCGATCATAAATGACATGAATATTCCGAGCATAGCAGGCCCGGTAAAGTTAAGGTGAAGCGGATCATGTAGAATGATTTGTTCAACGATGATGAAGACGCCTACGAAGAGTGATAACGCGGTAATGATTCCACCCACCCATCCAAAGAAGAAGAGTGGTTTTAGGGAGAGTGATACGAAGCTATTGAGCGCGAGTTTTATAAGTTGGCTTGTTTTGTAACTTGCAGTACCAGCAATGCGTGCTGGAGAGTCAAATACGATGTAGTCGTGGGTGAATCCAAGCCAGTCAATAAGACCTCGCGTAATACGGTGGCGCTCAGTGAAACGGTTGAACTCAGTACGTACTACCTTATCGATCAATCGATAGTCGGTAGAACGGGGGACGATCTCTGATTCAGAGAGCGAGTTGAAGAGTTTATAGAAAGCCTTCGATCCGTATTTTTTGATCGCACCCTCTGCTTGATTAGAGTTGCGAACACCAACGACTACTTGCGCACCATTATGCCACTTTTCGATAAATTCATTCATGATCTCAGGGGGGTGTTGTCCATCGCCATCCATGATAAGGGTAGCATCGCCTGACGCCACGCTGATGCCAGCTGTCGTCGCGATTTCTTTACCAAAGTTGCGAGAGAGGTTAACAACTTTTACATGCTTGTTGTGTTTTGCGAGAGACGTTAACTGCTCAAGGGTTGAGTCTTTGCTGCCGTCATTGACGTAGATAATTTCGTAAGAATTTAAACCTGTTTTTTTAACAGCAGGAATAAGAAGTTTAGTGTGAAAATGTTCCAGCCCTTCGGCTTCGTTATAGAGAGGAATGACTATAGAGAGTTGCATGTATTTTCTTTAGTTAGCGTTGACTCACTTTAGTATAGCAATAAGTTGCAAAGTTGAAAAATAAACACCTTAGCATGGAAGTAGGTCGGATGAATTTGCCAATTAAGATGAAAAAGTTATATAGCTACATGGTCGAATACGCTATAATGGGTACATGATTACCGTAATTATCGCCGGTGGATCAGGCACTCGCCTGTGGCCGCTCTCAACCCCAGCATATCCAAAACACTTACTTAAATTGACTGGCGATCGTACGCTACTGCAGACCGCTTATGACCGTGCGTCGAAGCTTGGTGATACGGTGTATATCGTTACTGAAGCAAGTCACGCACACCATGTCCGCGAGCAACTTCCAGAACTACCCGAAGAAGCCTTTCTGATTGAACCAGGCCGTCGTGGAACGGCGCACTGTATTGTATTTGCACTTGACGTTATCTCACGAAAGCATGATCACGACGAACCAGTAGCGTTCATTCACTCTGATCACTACGTGCGCGATACGGAAGGGTTCGCTCGCTCATTTGCTGTTGCGGGTGAAACTTCTAAGAAGTACGACGAAATTACATTGATTGGTATCGAACCAACGTTTCCTGCGACAGGCTTTGGTTATATTAAACGTGATGGTGTACTCGATGTTAACGGGAGCGTTTATGATGTCGAGGCATTCAAAGAGAAGCCTGACTACAAAACAGCGCAGAAGTACCTTAAGTCTGGTAAGTACCTTTGGAACTGTGGGTACTTTGTAGGCTCTGTTAATACCTTCCTCACCGAGATGAAGACGAGCGCGCCAGATCTACAGGCGAGTTTCGATAGCCTTGCTGCTGTGAAAGAACCAGGTTCTGATGAATACCAACAAGCATATCTTGCGCTTAACAATGAAGTGATTGATGTTGCATTAATTGAAAAAGCAACGAAACTTGCGGTAGTTTCAGCAAGCTTCGACTGGATGGATGTAGGTTCATTCAAGGATCTTCACGATGCTGTGAGTCGCGACGAGGATGGCAATTACTTCCATGGTGAAGCAATCCACCCGCTTGATGTTGAAAATATCTACGTTCGTAATGAGGAAGAGAAGCCAATCGCTGTTATTGGACTCGACAACATTATTGTTGTGAATACTCCTGATGGTATCTTGGTAGCTCGCAAAGACGTGAGTCACCGTACCGGTGAAGTAGCTAAAACGCTACAGTCTAAATAGTGCAAAACGGTTGTTTTGTAGTATAGTAATAGGCAAGTTGGTAGAACAACATCTATAAAACATACGGGTGGGTGAATAAGAGCGTTTTTTGTTAGTAGGGGTAAAATCTTTCTGGTCAAGACGATGGGGTAGAACATCGTCAAAAGTAAAATTAACAGATAGTGGTAAGTTGAGCTATCTGGAAAGCATACGTGGAATTGCTGCGTGTGCTGTTGTGCTTGCACATTTACTTGCAACCTATTATCCAGGGGCGGGTAAAGGGCTTAGCTCGGCACCGCACATTGGCGAAGGAACGTTTGCGGAGTTGTTTTATGGATTGCCTGCAGGATTTATGGCGTCGGGCTCATTTGCGGTGATTATCTTCTTCACGCTTAGTGGCTTTGTTCTAACGTATAAGTACTTTCAGAATCACAAAGTGAAAGACCTGCACCGTCAGGCGGCTAAGCGATATTTTCGCTTAGCTATCCCTATTTTCTTTATTGTTATTGTCGCGTATCTTCTTATCGCTAACGGCGCTATGTCGAGCGTACATAAAGTAGGGCAAATGACAGGATCGGTAGAAGCGGCGCGTCTTTTCGATTTCGCTCCTGATATTGCACAGGCGTTTTATGCAGCGACAATCGGAGTTTTGGTTGATAAGAACGTTCAATTTAACCCCGTACTTTGGACGATGTCAGTTGAGTTAATTGGATCCTTTGTCGTGTTCGGGCTTGCGGCGTTAATAGGAAACCTAAATAAGCGTTGGATTATATATATTGGGGTGGTTATTGCACTAAGTCATTCATATTATGTATGTTTTGTGCTTGGAATGATCCTTGCGGATCTCGTCCATACAACGAAATTTATTGACTATGTGAGAAACGAAGTGAGCAAGTTTTATGTATATGGGCTGCTTATTATAGTGGCAGTACTTGCAAGTTTCCCGGAGCCAATCAGTATAGATGTGAGTGGAACGTTCTACGAACACCTGCTCGTGCCCGGGGCATCGCCGTTCTTTGTATTTCAACAATGGCAATTCTTTAGCGCCTTCGTTCTCTTAGGTATCATTCTCATTCGCCCGGAACTGCAGCGCCTGCTCAGTAACAAGATTCTTGTGTTTGTTGGTGGTATATCGTTTGCAGTGTATCTCACACATTACCTTGTACTACACTCGCTAGGAGATTGGTCGTACGTACTTATGCGGGATAGTTCGCATGGGCCAAATTCTGCAGCCCTAGTGGCGGCAATTGTAACGGTTGTCGTAACTCTCTTTGTTTCAATCTTTTGGAAGAAATATATTGATGATATGAGTGTACGTGTGA
>CAZBLZ010000058.1:0-3731 GCA_964493045.1 uncultured Candidatus Saccharibacteria bacterium | reverse complement strand
ATTCCTTATGTTGCTCATCTCTCTATCCTATCTAGGCTATGAAGGCCTGTTATTTCTCGTCGTTAACGATCTTATTCAACTTGGCGATGTATTCTTTGCTAGTGTTCTGGAGGACGTAGGGTGATTTGCTTAATTGCGGCAGTTTCACGCCTCTTTTGCGTAATGCAATTGCTTTTAGAGAGACCATCTGTCGTGAAATGTTCAGTGCCTCTGCAATTGGTGACTGACCAGCGTTGTTTTTATGTGATTTCATCCATTCCCTGACAAATTGTTCGTCTGTGTATGCGCTCATTGCTCTATAATTCCTTCCTCAGTTTGATTTGGTAGCTCTTTTCTCTCGTACGCAACCCATTCCACGTTGATAGCTTCCATCATATCTATCTCAGTGTTGCGGGCCTTCCTATCACTTGTGAAATGATATTCGTAACCTGTTTCTGGATCGTTTTTGTACGCCACCGTGACTACGTGTCTGTATCGCTTTCTCTGCTTTGGTTTCGAGATAAATTTCGGTGGCCAGTCAAAGGAGAAGAAGTCTTTGTCGGATATCATTTAGACTTGGTAACGGTTACATTATCCATACATACCCAAGGGGCAGACATCTGGAAGCGCTTAGCGGTAGAAACGGTAACTTTGATCGACTTATCCGCTGCAGCTTCTTTTACTAACGGTATGTACGGTGAATTAGGAGGTAAACAGTATGAGCTTTCATTGGATGTATTCACATATGTATCCACTCCTGCGCGGACTTTAAAATAGGTGTTGCCAGATATCGCTGAGTTGTTAGTGTTGTCGTACACTATTCCCGACACTAACTCTTCGGATAGAGTCCATTTAACAAAGAAGGCTGATAATGCTAATCCTACAATAATCAGTATTACTAGTCCTTCTATAAATCCATCTTGTTTTTTCATATTATCTCCTTGAATTTTGTTTAATAACTGAATAGGTGTGATCTTTGTGTAGTGGTAGCCACAGCTCCTCTAGGCACTTTCTGCGCCATCGGTAATCACTTGTTTCGACGCCCTTGGCCTCGTGAAGTTCGAAACTGCCATCGTTGTGGTGAATCCTAAAATCTACCTTGTGCTTCACGACAAATGCTTTAGTGCCATCCTCACGATATGCCCAACATTCGACACGGTATTGGGTATCATAATCCTTGATGTCGTGAGCAAGCTTTCGTGTTTCTAAGTCCTGCGCAACATTAGCTTCAAATTTAGAGTCATATATCTTGCCCTTAAATTCGGTTCGTTTGGCGCCATATTTATTAAAGGTTTGGCCTATAAGGTGTCCACAATTCGTGCAACTTAGTTTGCCGCCTTTGAGCATGAGATGTTTTGACTTACATTCTGGGCACTCAGCGCTCTTCATAGCATTTGGTGTATTACTTTGGTGGTACATTAGCTCCTATCCATCGCAATCTTTCTCATATTCATCTGCGTACATATCACTAAGAGTCCACCAGCGTATAACTCTGTGGTGAGAGGAGGGCTTACGAGCTAGCGTATAGCCTACTGCGTGGAACATTTCAGTTCTAAAGACGTGCCCGGTTGTGTTCCTATGTAGGTACTTTGGGCGTGGGTAGATAGCTAATACGTCTTCTATGGTTATCTTGTGACGCTGACGGAGTAGTTTCCTTGCCACGTGGCGAGCGCCGTCTAGCCAGTCTGTACGTGATTTGTTGAATAGGTCTTGGGCTGTTTGCGGATTAGCCATTTTTCCTCCTTATAACCCCTTATAAATTAAACGTTCCAGCCTTGTGCTGATCTGATTGATCGCTCCAAGAAGCGTTCATCTTCTGCGTTCATGATTTCTTCTAGTTGCGCCTCGTCGGCCGCCTCCCTCAACCACTGCTTGATATTTGGATTGTGTAGTTCTAATGCTGCGACATAGAACTTATCCAAGCTGAACCAGTCACAGAACTCACGGATGGCTGCCCCGTTACTTTGAGGGAGGCTGTCTGCGAATGTCCTGATCTCGTCGGCTGACATAAGATACAGCTGTGAGTCGAATGTTATTCTGAGTGATTCTTCGTTAGTCATTACTTTCCTTTCTAATGACGGATTCCAATGCGAATTTAGATAATGTCTTTTCGCTTGGTGTCGTTTCGTCTTGATCTTTCTTGCTAAGCATGATCGCTGTAAACTGTCGTTCGTCGTCGTCACATTCCTTTAAGAAGCGGCGTACGCTTGGTTCGAGTACGTAGTTAATGTAGAAGTTGTCTCTTTCGACACGCTGGATAAAGAGCCTTAGTCCTTCCTTCACTCGTGAGTCAAAGCCTACGAAGTCACACCAGTCTGCGCTATCTATCCACATTTGCATTTGTACTTGTGGAATGTAGTCGTTCGGCATATTTCTGTGGAGCATGATCTTGTAAAGGTGGTTGGCTGAGTTGAGACATTTAATCTCGATATTGCCTATTTCCCCAGTTGTTCGGTCGGTCACAATACCATCCGGTGAAGCACCACATGCAAGTTCGGGATGAAGCATGAAAGGAGCATCCGTGACGATGTTCTCGCTTCGTAGCTGATACATCGTCTTAGCTATGTCCTCGTTCATCATTCCCCACTGCATGGCCTTATTTACGTAAGGGTCGGGGTCGGCTGGCTGGCCAGTGAAACGTTCCGCGACTGTCGCTCGTCTATAAGCGAATCGTGTTTCGCTTTCTGTAACTTCAAGGTTCGCGCTTAGTAGGAATTCAAATGGGAATTCATCCCTTAGACGTTCTAGCACTTCCTGATCCATGAAATGTTCTTTGTGGTACTGTTCAGCCTGTGCCATCTTCCCTTTTGTAATGGAAGACTTCATGTAACTCATCGTATTCATTACTTGAGAGCCCGTGACTTTTCCAAGCCGAGCCTCAAACCATTCTGAGCTACGTTGTTCCGCGTTGACTGCGATTGGTCTAACTTGCTGTTTTTCCATTGAGCAGTTCCTTAGTCTTATTGTTTATCTCACCTGCCATAACTGCATATTCAGTGGAGTCTAGTGTATCGGTGAATTCTTTCAACTCTTCTATCGTTTTTGAGTTGCGGATGCCGTCGATGTTGCTGATGATAGTCGCGGCAATCTCTTGCTGATCACCGGCGTCGGCTGTAGCGCTTACGTCTAGTTCAAGCTCCGCGACGTCTTCCCATCGACTGATAGTCGTACTTGGTTGCGCCCACTCTGGTAGTTCGGGGATCTCTGCAAGGACAAATGAATTGCCTTGAGCTTTGATAGCCACCCACACGTTAGGGAGGTAGTAGAGATAACGTCCTACACCCCATGTAGAGGCTGCACGTTTAAATGCGTCGGATGCACCACCTTTGATAGGCTCAACCTTCGTGTTGCCCGCTGCGTTGCTTCGGGTGATCCATTCGTTATCGATCTTAATGTCGATCTCACAGATAAAACCGCCGTCTACCGTCGAATGACGATCTTGCCATCCCCCAATCCCACACACGTCATCGAGTCGTTTCATAACCTCTCGCGAGTCGATATATGCAATGGCTATACCCTTGGTCTTGTCTTTGTTGGTTGCCCCGACACGCCATTTAACGAACTTGGCGTCGAATGGGTCTTTTAACTGTTTCAATAGCGCATCTTGTGTTGCTCTACTCATAAAATTCCTTCCAACAGCCGCTCTAAAGGACAGACAATGGGTGAAAGCTGACACTGGCCGTGTCTGAAACTCCCGTTGGCCTTTCTCTTTTTATCTGCCTTATAGAACAGCCGTTTGCTTGGGGGCTCTC
>CAZBLZ010000057.1:0-3860 GCA_964493045.1 uncultured Candidatus Saccharibacteria bacterium | reverse complement strand
TAGTTGGGTAGACGTAGGCTATCGCATCTTTATAGAGCTGTTGTTTGGTTTCGTCGTCAACATATCCGAGCGTAAGAATATCGCTCTTATACGACGACCCGAGTACCGCATTACGAACTGCAACATTTGGAATATCTGTCGGTGACTTAAAGTTCTCACCTACAAGCACAAGCTGGATATCGCGACCGCTGGCCTTTAGGTTGTTAAACGCCGCTACAGCATCGTCTATACGTCGCCTAGCGTCTCCTGCGCCCACGAACATAATATATGGCTTTGTAGGAAGCTTTTGCTTATCAACCTTGCTCACGTCATTTGTTTTAGACGGCTTCACGTCCACGCCCAGTAAAGCGACCTTAGACTTGGTAGGGTCGACATTGAAGTATTTTTCTATATCATTCTTTGTACTCTCAGAGACTGACATAATAACATGCGCATCCCTTAAAGAGCGACGAAGCGTGTGCATGAATTTATGATTGGCAAAGATAGTGCGTAGCGTAGAGCGAAGTGCTTTGTTTTTAAAAGGCACCCACGCAGATTCAAAATACTTATCCCAGAAGAGATACGGAATAAGATCATGCTTCACCAGCATGGTCTTTGTGTTCGTTGGCACGCCAAACGCATAATCAAACTGAAGAAAGATATCACTTTTTTCTGACCCATCAATTGGCGCACCATAAAAATGCTTGAGAGTACGACGAACTTTATCGGCTTTTGTTGCTGATGTATCGTTCTCTGGCGCCACTCCAAGCTTCACTACTTCATACTGCAACCCCTTAGGAATATTCAAAAGCTGCTTTGGGTCATCTTCATCATATTCATAGAAGACAAAACTAATATCATTACTCTTATCCTCGTAGGCGAGTTTAATAATACGATCAGTCGTCTGCTTTGCGACCTCTCCAATACCACGAAATTTATGGCCAGTCTGCAGTGGGCGTAAATCAATACCTATTTTCATATCTAGTTAGTCTCCTTGTTCTGAAAGTACTCAATCGGGAGTCCTGTAAGTGACGCTGCCGTAATCTCAGCACTGGCGCGCCAATTGAGCGACTCCAGGTGCTTTTCCATCGCCGCATCAAATTGGTGTGGATCTTCCTCAACCTTACGGAACATGACTTTCATTTTTTCCGTTATATCGTCAATGTTCGTAGGATCAACGTATACCGCCGCTTCTCCAGCTGCTTCAGGTAGAGAGGTTGTATTACTTGCAATAACCGGCGTTCCACAAGCATATGCCTCAAGCGGTGACATGCCAAATCCTTCGTAAATTGGCGTAAAGATAAAGAAGCTTGCTCCACTATAAAGCGCTGGCATATCTTCATCCAGCACAAACTGCTTAGGATTAATGATCTTATATCCATTCTCTTTAGCTTCTTGTATTGCCGCCTTAACGTCGTCATTATTCCAACCGCCAGCACCCACAATGACAAGTGGGTATTCGTCGGTAATCTCACGAGGTAATTGCACGTATGCATCAATAAGACGTTTGTAGTTTTTACGAGGTTCAATGTTCCCTACTGAAAATATGTACTTCTCGCTAAAGATATCGTATTTCGCTTTTACCTTATGAATCTCCTCTGCACTACGTCGATAAAATAGTTTTCTCTCGATAGAAGGATGCGCGACGGAAACACGATCAGGGTTAAGATCGTAGTACTTCACAATTTCAGACTTGCTAAACTCAGATACTGCAATGATATTCTTTGCATTCTTAAGCGAAAAAGGCACTACCTGCGTCAGGTAGTCACGGTTCCCTTTGTCGACGCACTCAGGTACCGCCAGATACGTAACATCATGTACAACTACAGTTGAGTCGGCTATCCATGTAGGCCATGCAAGAAAAGATGGGAAATAGTAGTGGCCTTGTCCGAGGACAAAGTCTAAAGGAACGTTCCATCCGTATTTCATGAATCCACGAATTACCTTGTTGGGTACGGGATTCTTAATAATCTTCTTAAAGTGTTCAAGTTCATACTTCGCAACACGGTCTGCCCAGTGGCGAGGAACTATCAACGAATAGGTTAACTTGCCCTCTGCGGCTAGTTCGTCAAAACCACGTATAATACCTAGCGTATAATGGCCGACACCACTAAAGTGACTGTCAACAATCGGAAATGCGTCTACTTGGATATGGGGAATTTTAGTCATAATAGGTACTCCTTCTTACTGTTTTGCGATATCAGTTGCAATGTACTTTAAAATTTCACTATGTTTGCGCGCCTGCTCAACAGACGCATCATATTCATATTCCGTTGGAATATTGAGAGAATCTAGAAACGCTGCATCTGTCATTTGTGTCAGTATGTCACCACTTACAAAATCACTTACCGTATAGAATTGCGACTTTATCGACGGAAATGAATCTTCAATTAGCCGTTGCGACTTATGTGTCGAGAAAGACACACCTAGTGCTGGTGTATGCGCAATAATTGCCGCTATTAGGCCATGGTAGCGATTAGTGATAACGTAGTCTGCATCTCTATACACTTCGACTAACTGCGTTGAATCTTCAATTGTAGGAAACGTGATTACTTCCGTGCCAAACAGTGTCGCTAGATGTGCGCTCACTTCTTCATCTTCGCGCGCCTGGCATATCACTTTCACATCAAACTTTTTCTTAAGTGCTAGCAGATTCTGGTCAAGGTAGGTTCGATATTTCTTATACTCAGATGCTAGATCGGGACTTATATCCTTGTAACTGTCTCCTAAGCGCCAGTCAGCAAGGGATAGTGCTAAAACCGGCTTCTTTCGAGGCTTCGTCTCGATTGGTTGTGGAATTCCGATAACATCATCATACAAAAAGACTAGGTCGCGTGATGTCACAAGACGTTTTGCGTCATAGCCTAGATCGTCAGCAATAAACGCGGAGTCATACGTACCGCGCGTTGCAATAGCAGATACCTTAGGGAGTGAATCTCGATAGATCGCCTTTCCCTCATCCGAAAAGACATGCTGAACCCCCATACCCATAAGATAGATAGGAATGCGATAGTCATGGGCGTCATTTATAGCGTTACAATAATTTCGTACGTTATTAATATCGTAATCATAAATCAGACCACCGCCACCTATAATCAATATATCAGCAGCCTTCACTTCTTCGTATTGCTTTTGCTGCGCTATTAAGTCAACTTCAGCCTCGCCTCCAAACGCTTGGCGTAAATACTTCTGTAAAATAAGTGCGATGAGGTCATCGCCAACATTACCACAATTAGATGCACCAAAGATTTTAATGCTAGATTTCGACATTTCTCTGATCCCTCTTAATGTTTTGGTGATATATACGACCAAGCGCAAACTTTATAGGATGTCGAAAAGCCCAATCAAGGCGAGCTTCTTTACGATCGAGCTTTGCGAGTAGAATCTGGCTCTTCTGCTCAAGATACGCTTTTTCTGTCTCGAGCTGTTGGATTCTTTTAGTTGTGTCAGCCGGCATTTTAGCCGGCTTCGAAGGAGTATTTGCTTTTTTTGCCATAACTACACCTTTCCTAATTTGACTTCAATATCAGGAATAACTGAATACGGCGCCTTCGTATTTTTCAAGACACTGAAACTTGCCGCATCGTCCCAGTTATCACAAATCGTAACACCATCACCAAGTCGAAGTGTCGCATCCACATTAAATATATCGTTCCCAAATATGTTTGGCAGAAAGAAATTAACCTGTGTACTCTCGCTTTTTTTCAACGAAATCTTTCCGGCAGTCTCACTATTTACGCCCGTTACTACTAAACCAGAGCTATTCTTGATACGTATACCAGCAACAACGCCGTTGATGTTCTCATTAGCAGTCATAGCGAGTGTAATCTGTATATCGTTCTGTTTTTCGCGAACCGAAGCAGTAACCGTATCAAGCGCAA
>CAZBLZ010000056.1:0-4352 GCA_964493045.1 uncultured Candidatus Saccharibacteria bacterium | reverse complement strand
TGTGACTAGACATGACTCTAGCCGGGTTTCCCCATTCGGACATCTCCGGATCAAAGTATATTTAGCTACTCCCCGGAGCTTTTCGCAGCTCATCGCGTCCTTCATCGGTATAGTACGTCAAGGCATTCTTTGTGTGCGCTTATGTAACTTTTTACGAAATGTAAGACTTAAAGTCTTACAGTGTGCAATTGACTAGTTATTGGCGGTTACCAAATGGTACCTTCCAATAGCCGTTTGTCTTAAAATGTATTTGTTCGTAAAAACAAATACTTGCTTCTTTTCTCTTCTCTTATATGTGACCAAATTTTTAAATTGCAAAACTTCGACACTTGAACATCCTAACGGAATTCTAGTGTTTGCTCGAGTTTACGTTTAAAGCTTCCTCACCTTGTCTTAAGCGTTTGCTTCTGACCTAAACTCGAACACCAGATAATTGTAGCACGCTACAACAGAGGCGGTCAAGACTTTTATGATGATAAAAAGTCTACACTATCACCCCTGTTATCGCCCAGTTTATAGTAGGCTACAGGTCTTTTGTTTCAATTCGGTACGCGTCTCAGCGTCACCTCACAAGCCGTCACTCTCTGTAACAGCTCGATTAACTATACCACTTCTGGCAGCAATCTACTAGCCCTCTCCGAAAAAATTATCCAATGCAGCGACACGAAGCATAAATATATGGTCAATTATGTAATAAAACTTACAGAGATTAGTTTAACACGGGGGCTACTATTAGATTAAGAGCTTACTTAAGCATAAGGGAGGGGTAAGAAGCTTATGCAAAGACTGTCATCGCTCACCAATCCGCCAAAGTCGACTGATTTTCTGAGTACCCTACATCATGTCACCCACACGCTTTTCACTCCTCGATACATCGGTCTTGTTGGTGGCGGTATGTTGCTTCTCCTGTTCATAGCGGCAGTAGTTATTGAAAACTCTACAAAGGTTACGCCTGCGCTTCAGCACAACAACACAAGTTCAGACAGCCAACTACAAAATAGTATTGGTACAGACAATCCCGTATCTGCAGACTCAAACCAGACAAAGACCCATCTGCAAGTAAACGGGCAGCACATACCTGTTCCCTCAAACAGTGACACGACTCAAACTCTCACCAGCGGAGATACTCAGACCGTCGTTCACACATCAGAGAATTCAACACAAAGTTCTAACAATAACAGTAGTAATTTAACCATTAACGTTGACAGTGTGACATCAGGAGGCACATAGCTTTTATGTGCCTGGCCGACCGATTCCGCTGCACGAGACTCTAATGGCACAGCGAAACCGGGCGATCAGCCCGTACGAATCAATTAACTAAAAGGGAGGAAAATTATGAAAAAACAATTTTATCGAGCCGCCGCGGCTACTATCATGGGTTTAACGCTCACGACAGGTATCGCAGCAGCCGACACGGGAAACGTCAGCAACACAGGACCAAGTTCGTCTAATCATGTCAGTTCGCACAACTCGACTAGAACACGCGTGACCAACAACAACCACATCAGTGCTTCAAATAGCAGTACTCAAAGAGCCACCACAGGTCGAGCATCTGTAACGCACAACACGACAGGTGGCGATGCGACGACAGGTGCCGCAGCCAATGACAATACTACGTCAGCGAGTGTGACAGTTGACAATACGGCAAGCGGCGGCGCCGGTGGCACCATGGCTAGTACTTCAAGCGATGGCTCCATCGACACTACCGGACCCGGTTCAAGCAACACCGTCAGCTCAACCACAACGAACAACATGACCGTTACTAACAACAACGACCTGTACGTTCACAATAGTAGTAGCCAGAGTGCATCCTCAGGTAATGCCACCGTTAGCGGCAACACTACTGGTGGATCAGCTACAACAGGCGATGCGAGCAACACGAACAGCAGCACCTTTACCTTCGACGTTTCTAACTAGAAGGAAGGGCTTGCTTTATGTAGCGCAGAAACAACCGGAGAGAATTAGTCTTCAAGATCTATTCTCTCCGGTAGAATCGAGTGATCGAGTGATACATCAATTTTTATCGGAACAGGAGGGTCGTCAGTATGAGCAGCATATCGTCTATTTTCAGAAAAGTATCCCTATTAAGCACTGCGTTCATATTGAGCTTCTGCTCTCTATCACTTAGCGGTGGCAACGTCTTCGCCGACGATACAGTCACGTGTACCCCGCCGACCAACAATCAGAACGGTGTCCATTGGCCTGTTGGAGCAGATGCTGCGACCTTTACATACCAATGTGACGGAGGTTATGCCGGCTACTGGACAAATGCCTATTACAAATATGATCCAGTGACAACGATACGCACCACTTTATATTCGCCGGATTATACCTATGACTGTACTAACAATACCTGGACGATGACCGAGTGGGATTATAGCCCCGCCGCCGGTACGTTTATGAAAAATCGAGTCACACCGGCTACTGCTCCAACTCTGCCAACCAACTGCCCCGTGTCAGTGACACCATCTGCCAGCCCTACTTCGGCTCCCTCGGCCAGTGACAATTCAACACCAACGGCCACGACTATAGCTAGTAGTGGTCCAGGATCAGATAATGCTACAGCCACAAATGGCACAATAAACAGCAACACTACTAACTCAACAAATCTGAGTATGAACAATGGCATATCCTCCAGCGCCACAACCGGCAGTAGTTTCGTCATAGGCAATACTACTGGTGGATCAGCCACAACAGGCGATGCGCAAGCAATCGCAAACATTGCCAACTTATTGCAGTCTACTAGTAATACATTCGGATCAGGTGCCATTACTTTTACTGCCAATATAAGTGGCGACATTACAGGGGATTTTATGTTCGACCCTTCAGCAGTATTAGCTAGTGGACCCGGCTCAAACAATGATCTTGCCAGCAACATACAAGTGAACACGAACAATAACAATGGCGTAAACGCACAGATCAATAACACTATAGACGTTGGAGCCACTAGTGGGGATGCAACTGTTGCCAGTAATACCACTGGCGGGGATGCAACGACAGGCAATGCAACCGCAGTGGTGAACCTTATGAACTTGATCAACTCAACCGTTGCCGCCGGCCAATCCTTCATTGGTACGATCAACATTAACGGCGATCTGAACGGTGACATTCTCCTTCCTGAAAATGTACTCAATCAACTACTAGCCAGCACTGGGCCTGACTCAAATAACAGCTCGACTACATCCGCGACGAACACCACGGCAGTGGCCAATAATATTACGGAAGCTGTGGTTAACAATATCGCAAGCAGCGCTGCAACCGGTAGCGCTACGGTAGCAAACAACACGAATGCCGGTACGGCAATCAGTGGAAATGGCACCACTAATGTCACCCTGCTAAACCTTACTGGTAGTAACACGGTCGGCAAAGATGATCTACTAGTCTTCGTAAACGTGATGGGCAAATGGGTTGGTATGATCATGAACGCTCCTGTTGGCAGTACTGCAGCTGAACTCGGCGGCAACATAACTAGCAGCGGTCCAAGCTCCAACAATATCACCGCCGCATCCAGCTCGACTAACGCGAGTATCATAAACGATGCGACGCTTGGCATCACCAACAACGTAAACGCTCATGCCACTAGTGGGAATGCGACAGTAACAAACAACACCAACGGTGGGAATGCGACTAGTGGCGAGGCCCACACGGCAGTTAATATCTTGAACCTCTTAGGTAGTAACATTTCTCTGAGTGACTGGTTTGGAGTTCTATTCATTAACGTATTTGGGACCTGGAATGGAAGCTTTGGAATCAATACAAGCGCTGGTGACCCTCCAACGACTTCGGTCCAAAACCCTATACAACAGGCGTCTCGCGAGGCCGCAAGCCAATCACTTAAACAATTCGCAAGTTTCATTGATCGCACAAACAGTAGCAACCACAAGTTTGTCACCTCCTCCGCCCCAGTAAGTCCATCATCTACACCCTCTCAGGCTGTGTTAGGCACTATGATATCAGCAAACAGTAAAGCCACTCCAGGCTCACATACCTCTACTACTTCGAAACCAACCATAGATACAGCCACCCATTCAAGCTACTGGCTACTTGCTGGCGGCGTCGGTCTCTCGCTAGCAATCTTACTGGCCGGCGAGAGAGAACGCTTCTTTAGCCGAAGCCACTAGGGATACGGAATCCATTCACCAAATAAAAAACCCACCAATGGTGGGTTTTTTATTTGGTGGGCGATGAGGGACTCGAACCTCCGACCTCGTCATTATCAGTGACGCGCTCTAACCAGCTGAGCTAATCGCCCTCATAGTTTCATAAATGGTGGAGACGTTGTGCCGTAAAGCGCAACGCCCCCATATCTTGGTGGAGACACAGGGACTCGAACCCTGGACCCCCTGCTTGCA
>CAZBLZ010000055.1:0-4413 GCA_964493045.1 uncultured Candidatus Saccharibacteria bacterium | reverse complement strand
CTGCAGATGGTACGACCTGTACCGTTGCCTCCCCACATACTCCACTCAACTGGGGGAGTGTAATGCTCAAACTTTCTATCGGACTCTTAAGTACGTCAACCAGACAAGCACAAAATGATGAACAACAGACAACTTTTTAACGTAATAGCCACTATTATTCCCTGCTAACTAAAGCGGAGGACCATAGCTAGAGCCACTATAATTGCTAGTACGATCCAAACGACTATGTCCATGTCTGCCGCAATCATGCGGGTAATGAGCGTATTTTTTGCCGTCAAGTCACGAGCATTTATGCGAAGCCACAGAGCATTAACTATAAGTAGGCCGATAAAGCAGAAGATGCATAAAATACACAAGCTTCCGATACTGTAGATGCTTTGCTCAAGAAACCATAGCGCAAACCCTAAAGTTCCTAGAGATAAGCCCTGGATTGTGCGCCTAAAGCCTTGTGTCAGAGCGCCGCCACTGAATCCTACGAGTGCAACGGTGCTAAAAATAGTAAAAAGTATCAAGCACATGAGTGAGTTAGGGAAGCCAAAAACAGAGCTTTGCCATGCACTCAGTACCGTAGAGCAGCTAAACACGCTGTTTAGATCACAGCTGAGCGCAGTGCCCGCCTGCTTAAGTAGAGTGATTTTTTCGACGGATTGAGTAAACGCAGCCGCAAGGCCGATAACCCCTCCCGTCGTCATTATGCCGTATAGTGTTCGTTGTTTCATGTCCGCAATGTATACCAAAGTATAGAAAGTCGCTGTGATCTTAGTCACAGTTCGAGCGCACGATAAGGCGTATACTTAGCACCATGATCATCCGGGTACAAGTTATTAACAGCCTTCGCAATATGAGTTGCTCAGGGTACAATAAACATAAGAAGTATTATTATGAGAGATGACACCTACCTTCTTACTGTTAATGCAGGATCTTCAAGTGTGAAGTTCACAGTTTTTCGTGGCGGCGATATCAGCAACGCAGTATTCACGGCGTCGGTTGAAAATATTGGGCAGGTTGCATCTCTCGTCACGGTGAACGGTTCGGCAAAATCGGTAAATGCAACGACGCATACTATTGCAATCAAGGTGCTTATCGGTGCTCTCACGGAGGAGATTCCTCTTGGTAATATTACCGCTGTCGGGCATCGTATCGTACACGGTGGCCCAAATTATTACAAACCACAGCTGATCACGTCTCAATTACTTGACGACCTGCGCACGCTAGTTGCTTTCGACCCAGAGCATCTGCCGGCTCAACTTTCACTAATTGAGGTCTTTGCGCGACAGCTTGCCGACGTGCCTCAGGTTGCATGTTTTGATACAGCGTTCCATCATGATTTGCCAACATCCGCACAGCTACTACCTATACCTCGTCGTTTTGCGGCAGAAGGCATACGTAGATATGGTTTCCATGGGCTATCCTACGACTTTATCGTTACAGAATTGCGCCGAGTAGAAGGCGAAGCGGCGGCAAATGGCAAAGTTATCATTGCTCACCTTGGTAGTGGCGCAAGTCTCGTTGGTCTCAAAGACGGTAAGTCGGTCGATACTACTATGGGTATGACGCCCGCATCGGGTATCCCCATGAGTACGCGCTCTGGTGATCTCGACCCAGGGCTCGCTCTGTATCTGCAATGTACTCAAGGCTATACCCTCGACAAGTTTAATCATATGGTCAACTTCGAGTCAGGGCTTCTCGGAATCTCAGAGACGACTGCCGACATGAGAAAGCTCCTTGAGCTCGAAGATCACGACGAGCGCGCCAAAGAAGCGATTGACCTGTTTTGCTATCAAGTCAAAAAGAGCATTGGCGGGCTTGCTGCAAGCCTCGGCGGAATTAATACATTGGTATTCACGGGAGGCATGGGCGAAAATGCGCCAAAGGTTCGAGCGAAGATATGCGAAGGACTTGAGTTTCTGGGTGTCATGCTAGACCAAGGCCAAAACCAGCAAAGCGCACGCCTAATATCAGCATCTACAAGCCAGGCTGGCGTGCATGTTATCCATACGAACGAGGCCATAACGATAGCCCGTCAAACTTCAGAAATAGTAAGCAATAAAAAACAAGGCAACGACAGATGAACACAGCAAGCAACGCACCTCTAGACGAAACAATTCTCCATGCAATCGATGCCTACTGGAGGGCGGCGAATTACTTGTCAGTTGGCCAGATTTACCTTTGCGACAACCCGCTCCTTAGGCGGCCTCTACAGCAAGAACATGTTAAAAAATTATTACTGGGCCACTGGGGGACGACACCGGGTCAAAACTTTATCTATGCGCACCTTAATCGTGTTATTAAAAACCGCGATCTTAATATGATCTATATATCTGGTCCAGGCCATGGTGGGCCAGCACTTGTTGGGAATGTTTATCTGGAAGGAACGTTTAGTGAATATTATCCGAATGTTCCTCAAAATGAAGCGGGTCTCAAGAAGCTCTTTCAGATGTTCTCATTTCCTGGCGGATTATCGAGCCATGTTTCGCCGCAGGTGCCAGGCTCAATCCACGAGGGCGGAGAGCTCGGCTATTCATTAAGTCATGCGTTCGGCGCAATTTTAGACAACCCTGATCTTATTACCGCATGTATTGTGGGTGATGGTGAGGCCGAGACCGGGCCATTAGCAACTGCGTGGCACTCTAATAAATTCATTAACCCAAAAACTGATGGCGCAGTATTACCAATCCTTCATCTTAATGGGTATAAGATAAGCAATCCGACAATTCTGGCACGAATCGAGCATGAGGAGCTCGAGCAGCTCCTGCGTGGTTACGGCTGGACCCCATATTTTGTTGAGGGTGATGACCCTATGACTATGCACCAGCTTATGGCGTCAAAGCTTGATGAGGCACTGGACGAAATCAAGCGAATTCAGGATGCAGCGCGCAATAACAACGATACGACGCGCCCTCGATGGCCAATGATCGTGCTGAACTCACCAAAAGGCTGGACGGGTCCAAAGGTGATTGATGGTAAACAAATTGAAGGTAATTTCAGGTCACACCAGGTGCCACTTGCCGTTGACGATGCTCATCCAGATAATGTTGCCATGCTTGAGCAGTGGCTTAAGAGCTACCGACCCGAGGAGCTATTTGACGAGCAAGGCGCATTACTGCCAGAGCTGAAATCACTTGCGCCAACGGGTAGTCGACGCATGGGTGCTAATCCACATGCAAATGGCGGTGGCTTCATACGTGAGCTCATGCTACCGGATTTCCGTGATTATGGTGTAAACATTGAATACCGCGGAATTGTAAACGAGGGTAACGTCCATGCAGTAGGGCCCTACTTACGAGATGTCGTTAAGTATAATCAGACACACCATAACTTTAGAATTTTCGGTCCTGACGAGCTCGTATCTAATCGCATGGAGGCAGTGCTTGAAGCGACCGATAGGCAATGGTCTGCACGCATTCGCCCGAACGATGAGGGTCTTGCAACTGAAGGCATGGTGCTAGATTCGATGCTCAGCGAGCATCAGGCTGAAGGCTGGCTAGAAGGCTACTTACTTACTGGCCGGCACGGTATGTTACATAGCTACGAAGCATTCATTCGCATTATCGACTCAATGGTAAACCAACATGCAAAATGGTTAAAGATGTCGAGTGAATTGCCGTGGCGGCATCAAATTGCATCGCTTAACTTTTTACTCACATCTCATGTATGGCGGCAAGATCACAACGGCTTCACGCATCAGGACCCAGGGTTTATCGACCACTTGCTTAATAAAAAAGCCTCTGTAGTACGAATCTACTTACCGCCAGATGCGAATACACTGCTATCCACGATGGACCATTGTCTGCGCAGCCGCAACTATATCAACCTCACCATCACCGGCAAGCATGATAGCCCGCAGTGGCTTTCGATAGATGAAGCAGTAGAGCACTGCAGCAGGGGGATCGGTGTTTGGGATTGGGCGAGTAGTGACCATGACGGTGAACCAGATGTTGTTCTGGCCTGCGCTGGTGACGTGCCAACGCTCGAGATACTTGCAGCAACATCAATACTTCGTCAGTATCTCCCAGATCTGAAAGTTCGAGTTGTAAATGTTGTCGACCTAATGCGACTCGAATCTGACACCGAGCACTCTCATGGACTAAGCGATCCTGAATACGACGAACTGTTTACAAAAGATAAAGAGATTGTCTTTGCTTTTCATGGCTATCCGTGGGTAATCCATCGTCTGACGTATCGTCGCACTAATCGCAATATGCATGTGCGTGGCTACAAAGAGGAAGGTACAATTACTACCGCATTTGACATGACGGTGCAGAATGACATGGATCGATTCCACTTAGTGATCGATGTGATCAATCGCCTAGGCTTAGATAGCGATGAGGCTATTCAGCTAAAAGAGCTCATGCAGACCAAACTAATAGAACATAGGGATTATATTCAAATCCATGGCGTTGACATGCCTGA
>CAZBLZ010000054.1:0-4736 GCA_964493045.1 uncultured Candidatus Saccharibacteria bacterium | reverse complement strand
CCTGAGATGTTGTGCGTGCCATCGGCGTTATGCTCTATTGCTAAAAAGTCATTGAGGACATTTCCCCATACATCTTTGTCAGATCCCGGAACAGGTAATCGCGCCACGCGTCTAATCCTAACTAATTTATTACTGCCTTATAGTATAGCACTTATGTTTTAAGGATGTATTAGTGCTACGTTTTGCTATCAGTCTCTATCTCTACGATAAGCCTAGGATCTAAAGTCGAACTCAACAATTTTACGTACGCAGGTACCATTAGCGCCCATCTCAAATAAGCCTAATTTTGAAAACTGTCCACTAAAATCACCGACGGGTGGTAGAGTACTAGTATCAATTTCTGCAGAAGATACAAAGCGGGTGAGAGTCATATGCGGCCTGAAGAGCTCGCCAACTCCACGATAACCATATTGCTCGAGGTTCTTACGGGCCAAACCTTCAGCAAGAGGTAGGCGGGCTTTATCTTTGTCACGCATGCCGTCACGAATTGGATTTATAGCATTAATAACCATCATCTGAAGTGCGTCGAGTTCAGTGGTTTGTACATAATTAGCATCAATATAGCCTTCCTTCTGAAAATACGTGTCGGCAATAAGATTGAAAGATGGTGCGGTCGCGGCGATTGTGGTTAATAGCCGTATAACTTCTTCAATGTCCATGTTCTTCAGTTGGGTCATGTACAGAGAGACATGAGGAAATGGGCCATGCTTGTCGAGTGTAAATAGTGTGTCATGTGCTCGCAACTGTTCGCTCGCGGTGATCGCTTTTTGAGCTACGTCATTGGATGCCAAGAGTACGACATTACAGGCGAGTGAAGCCACTACTTGGCCTCCGGATAGACATCCAGCGGTGACTGTACAATCTCATGTTTACTATCATCGAAAATGACAGCCTGGTTATCTTTAAGCCCAATTATATCTCGCTTGCCTTCTTGCAAGTCTCTGACGGTCGGTACTATGTCAGAGAACTCCGGGTTGTCAGTGTGGGGAAGAACTACATATGGGACAAATCCTAATCCTTCATTTATCACTTGGACGGCAAATTCTGGATCATCTGCAGCTTCTATGCCGGCAATCGATAGCCCGGCCACAAGTGCGCCAGCACTCTCACCGCCATATACAACTCCCTGTTTTAGTAGATCAACAATAACTTTGTCGAAACCGCTGCGACGCATCTCATAGCGAAGTATAAAAGTGTTACCACCAAGACCCCATATGAGGTCGTAGCCTTGTAGATCTTGCTTGAGTAATTCGACGTCGTTGTATAGGCGAAGGTCCGCAACAGCGACCTTAAACCCAAGATCCTTCATGTAAGCTACTGCACCGTTGATTTTAACGTTCCATGCTCGTTCACTGTAATAATCTTTCGCGTTTGGGATGAGCACTGCGGAAGCATGGTCTAATGGCTTGCCGAGTAGCAAGGCAAGATCCTTAGGAGTTGGAATACCGATTGAAGATAGATAGAGTTTCATAGCTAGATTATATCAGGGGTTGGGTTGAGAATGGGTAGGTATATTTAGCGTTTTGCGATGGTAGGCCATGTTAGCATCCAAGCTAACCCTAATGCTCCGAACATGAGTACTATACTTGTTGCCGCTACACTAGTGTAGCCGTGTTGTGATGGGTTAAGAAATGGATATGGATACCATCCTACAAAGTGGCCGCGAATAAGGCTATATATAGCGTAGGCTGCTGGAAATAGTAACCAAGATAGAGCCTGCTTAAACGTGATGCGTAGTTTGGGGATGTCTATAAACCAATCCACGGCTACAGCGATAGGCATGATGTAGTGAAGTACGGTATTGTCCCAAGGAACTGCCGTAAATTCAGCATTCTCTAGACCTGAAAGCAGTAACAAAAAGACTATGCCGACAACTATCATGTTCATGGTGTTTGCGCCGCGAAGTATCGCCATAAGACGGCTTTGCTTGTTACGCGCTAAAGCCAGGGTGCTCGCGAGCAGAATGATAACTGCCAATGAGTTAGACTCGACAGTGAAAAAACTAAAGAAATTAGCGGGCACAAAAGTACCACGTTCATGTGTGACTGCTATTTCTGTTATGAGAGCCGCAAAGGCGAGAAGCACAAAGAATACTCGGTAGCCCATGAGTAAGTTTTTCTTTTGCATAAGCGTGATTATATCACAGGACGGAAGTTGATAACGGCGCTTACCATGCGGCTAGCTACTAGCCTAGAGCCCTGCTAGTCGACCGTTGATAATCTCTAGTAGCTGATGGTGTAGGGCAGGACTGGCTGCGCAGTTTGTGAAGTTTTGTTCTATCCGTTGAAGCGGGTTTGAGTAGTCAGGAGTCTCACCGTTTGCGGTGGTCCATGTGGCGCCAGCTTCTTCGGTTATGATCTGTGGTGCAACGTTGTCCCAGATTTTAGAAGTAGTGTTTATGCGAGCTCCAAATCGTCCTTCTGCGACGTACATCGGGTCAAGCGCTTCACATCCGGTATTGCGAAGATTACGGATAGCGAGCACTAAGTCTGCTATCACTTGGCCTTCTAATCTTGTACGCTCAGGGTCTTCTGGATGACCATCAATACCATAAGATACTAAGACATTTGATAGTTTTGTCTCACTCATTACGTGAATTGGCTCACCGTTACAAGTAGCGCCTTTACCTTTTTCTGCAATGTATAGCTTGTTATATGCGGGCGCAATAATACCTCCGGCAATTGGTATGCCATCTTCTAGAAGACCGACCATGATGCCATACTGTGGTAAGCCAACTGCGAAGTTGCTTGTTGCTTCAATTGGATCAATAACCCACGTATATCGAGAACCCATGTCGATGCCACCGGCTTCCTCATCGATAACGTTGTGTTCGGGGTATGTTTTCTGTACGGCCGCTACTAACTGCTTGCCGATGGCAATATCTGCTTCGGTTAAGACCTGGTTATTGTCATCAGGCTTAACAGTACCGCTGACATTCCCAAAGAAAGTCTGTGCCAGCTTGCCTGCCGCCGTAAGCTCTTGTTCTAGAAAGTCTCGATAATCCATTGTGTCTCCCCTTAATTATCTATTCGTTATTGGCTGCCTATAGCTCATGTAGTTCAATCTTGGGCTGTCGTGGGAATTTCTTCACAAACTCAAAGCAGTCGATGTCAATTTTCTGATCATCAGACACGAAATCGTTCAGCCTTCTGGCGAATACAACCCTGTCAACATCTGCGAATATGAGCGCGGTTAAACACATAGTACACGGCTCGCAGTTACCGTATGCCGTAAGCCCGTTTAGTTTGCGACCAAGTAACTTGTTGGCTTCAGCAATAGATTTCATTTCAGCATGTGCTGCAGTTAAACCATCTTTACGCTGAGTATTGATGGCTTGCGCTACAATTTCGCCTGCCGCATTTACTAAGATTGAGGCACATTTGACAGGTTCTTCGGACTGCTCGGCGAGTGTGACTGCCTGCTTGAGAAATTTTTCATCCATGTATGTGATTGTAGCATGACCCGAAAAGGTTACACCCGGGGCAATACTATAGGAAGTAAGGGTAGTAGATTATTGATAAGTAAGGTTTATAAAAAACGGTTACGTACTATATACTGGACGCTAATGAGTCAAGAGATTAGAACTCCATCCAGACTTGAATATGGATTATGGGCATCAGAAGCAGTACCCGGATGGCATCTTAATGCGGATCCAGATCTAAGGGCCGCATACGAGCAAGTGGAGACTATTAAGGGGCAAGCAGGACTTGACTATCTGATTGATGGATTGAGAGTGACTACACCATCAACTTACATACATACACTGAGACTCGGACGTGCCGTTACTGAGTGGTCTGTCGAGAATGGTTTGCCCTCTGAACAGATGCTTGAAGTGGTCGTTTCAGTTGAGACACACGACGTTGGGAAGGTAGTTATGCCCCATCTCATTGAATATGAAGGAATATTTAATGATCAACAAAGACGACAAGTGGGTGGACATCCTGTCATAGGTGCATCTCTATTTTCGAGTTACACCAGTGGAATGGAAGAGCGAGCCTTGCGTAGTCAAGTTACGACGCAAATACTATGTCATCATAAGCATCATGAAGATCCACTAGTGCAGGGTCTGGTATCACAACACAAGAACAAAACAGCGGTTGATACCGGTGAGCTACACACATTTGTACGAGCTGCTGATGTCATCGATGCAACGGCAAATCTTGCCGCCCGTCCCTATGTCCAAAAGCGATACGTGGGTGAACGTGCAAAACGGATGGTGCCCGATGACAAAGGTCAGTTCGTGTTTAGTGTTGGCCATCTTGTTGATGAAGTGTCAGATATGATTGCTGTCGATCCTCGTCGCGAAGTATTTGGCCGATCGCTTGGTCAGCTAATTGAGGAGTTGGCCGTAGTATTGCCACCTACCATGCCTCGTAATACTAAGTTTGACGCCGAACGAGGCGGCTTCGTAGCAGTATAGTTGTATAGTGCCATCAATCGGCTATGTTAAACTGCCTCCAATAACAAGGAGCAGCTATGCAGTATGTGATTTTACAGGTTGTATTAAAAGAGAAATTTATTGGTACTGGATCAAAAAACTTAGGTGAGCTTGAAAACGTAGTAAATCAACAGGCAGCAAAAGGGTATAGGCTACATACTATTACGACAACTAGCAGCGGCAGTAAAGGTTTGATGAGCGGAGACCGAATACAGGCTACGTTAGTCTTTGAAAAAATATAGATGGTACGCCCGAAGGGATTCGAACCCCCGACCTTTGGTACCGGAAACCAACGCTC
>CAZBLZ010000053.1:2237-4884 GCA_964493045.1 uncultured Candidatus Saccharibacteria bacterium | reverse complement strand
CTCATCTCTGGCATGGTACCGGTAGATACCAATATAGTAATGGCGAAATAGTAGACGTACTCGCACAAATCATAGTCTCTGGCGGACTCAAGCCAGTTCCAGATGCCTACGCCATTATGCTTGGCGGTGAACATATGACGTCCATTTCCGCGACACCTCTGCGGATCATTGCGCGTAGCTATGCGGATATACACGGCAAAGGCGAGTTGGAAGAGAACAGGTTCGGCAACAGTATGTGGTGGGTCTCATACTACTATGGTTCTTTTTATGCACAGCTCTTTACGAAGCACATGTTCACTATAGCTCGTCAATATAAAAAATGGCACGAGGCGACATCTGATGCTCAGGGGGAGCGTACGTGGGGCAAAAAGGTCAATACGAAAGCAAAGCACGTTTGGGATGTTTTTGGGCTAGGCAGTGACATCACAAACAACTACCCAATATTACTTGGCATAAAACATCAGGCGAACCTTGCCGCCATTCCAGATGCTATCGCAAAGACAGAGGTGCGACTAACTCGCACTGTCGGTTTGCATGACTTCACCCATATAGAAGTACCTGAGGCAAAGGTCGCAGAAACAGAAGCAATCATTGATCAGTCAGGTCATTCGATACGAGTATTCCCCATCGAACTCGGTGAGTACGTTGCTTCCAAACAACCCATCGATAGCCTGCTACACGCTTGAAGTCGTCACCGAGAGTCTTTTGTTTGTTATGATTAGTGCATGTCAAAGCGCCACAATATGCAAGAGATCCTAGACAAAATTGAGTTCCTGTTTGAGCACTATTCACTTGAGCGAAGAGCTACGACTCAGCCTTATTTATTGCAAGTAGCAGAAGCCCAGCTCAAGGGTTACACGTACCATCCAGATGATGATTTAGTACGAGAAACACTCATTGAACATGTTGGGTCATTGCCCATGCTCGGGACCGCACTCTACCCTCATATTGATGATTCAGAAGTTGATCTAGGGCAGTCGTTAATAATGATGGCAATTCATGACATCGGAGAGCTTATCACTGGTGACGAGATGACGTTCACCAAAAAGGCAGACTCTCATATTGCAGAGCGAGAAGCAGCCCTCGAACTCCTAGATCCTATGTACCATGACATCTACGATGACGCCGAAACAAAGACGAGCAAATCAGCAAAATTCGCTAAGTCAATTGATAAGATAAATCCTGATATTATCGATTACTTGATGCCGCCTGAAATTACGAAGTGGCGATATAAAGAATACGTTGGCATAGAGCCGGAGGAGATTATAGATACAATCATAGAGCACAAACGCCCTCACATGCTCTGGAATCCGTTCATGACTGAGTTCCATATTTTTCTTCTTGAGCAGTTGGATAAAAAACTTCAAGCTTAGAAAAAGGACAGAGCTTAACCCGCTTTGTCCTTTTTTATTTGATATAGTGAGACTATGCCAACAAACCACCCCCTGCAACCTGGTGACGAAATACGAGTTATAGCTCCTTCTTCGAGCAAACGAAGTAGCCAACAGCGACGGTATGATCGCGCTAAAGAAAGACTTGAAGCCTTGGGTTATGTAGTGACATTCGGTGAGTCAGTCGGTAATGTCTTCCATTTGGGAACCGCTGAAGCCAAGGATAGGGCAAAGGACTTCAACCAGGCTTACGCAGATAAAAACGTCAAAGCAATCATGGCTATGCATGGTGGCTGGGCAGCGAACGAGATTCTCCCGCTTATCAACTGGAAGTCTGTCGCAGCAAAGCCAAAGCCTTTAATTGGATTCTCCGACATTACTGTTCTGCTCAATGCAATCTATGCTAAGACAGGTATAGTTACTTATCTCGGCCCTAACTTCGGCAGCCTTGGGTATACGCGATCATTGCAATACACAATCAATAGCCTTAGCGCCACACTGAAAGGCGAGCCGCAAGATCTCAAGGCCAGCAAGTTATGGGGCGCCGGAAAAGAGAGAAAGGGACACAAAACTAAACCCTGGAAGGTACTACAAGCAGGCACAGCACAAGCAACACTACTTGGAGGAAACGCCGGAACACTATACCTACTCCAAGGAACAGAATACCTCCCATCTTTTAAGTCGAACTTTATACTCGCATTTGAAGATGATGATGAAGCGGGTAAGTACACTGCTCCTGAATTCTCACGACGGCTTGAATCACTATTGCAGCTCCCGGGTGTACGAGAAAACCTAAGGGGTATGCTAATCGGTCGTTTTCAGTCTAGTGCCAAACTCACAGATCGTGAGCTTGAAAGTATCATTGCTAGTAAGAATTTAAAAAATATACCAATCGTCTCCAGAGTAGACTTTGGGCATACACTACCACTTCTTACGCTTCCGATTGGCGGCACGATAAGTATTACAGCCGAGGTAGGCACCCGACCCTTGATCACCGTTACGTCTTGAGGTTAAGCTAAGTAATATGCAAGAACTCACTAAGAAAATAGCACTAGAAGAGACAGATACGTTTGATGCCGGTGGCTTTTCAGGTCAAGTCTATGTACCAAACGACTTAAAAGCGGGCTTTACTGCCCTGCTCATTACCGTCAACGGACGTCATCCGAAAAAGAGAATGATAGATACTACGAGAAACTATTTCGTAGTCAAAGGAACGGGAACTTTCACGCTCGACGGAGTACCCCACATAGTACATG
>CAZBLZ010000053.1:0-2137 GCA_964493045.1 uncultured Candidatus Saccharibacteria bacterium | reverse complement strand
TATCAAAGTCTAGTAGCGTCAGGTTGGCCCGACGCCATAGTCCAACAAGCTCTTAGTACTACGCCTCATCCTTTTAATCCGGTCGCTTCGCAGCCCACCATGCAACCATCTCAGCCACTTGATACATCTCCAGCCTCAGAGACAGGTTTCTTCAAGGGCAGGATTGGTCGTTTAGGCTACTTGGTAGCATCTCTATACTTATTAGCATATTTTATTTTTGCGGTTTTACTAGGCCTTATTGGGCACGGCACCCGTACCTCTAATGTCCTGGTAATACTCCTGTGCATGCTTGGCGGGTTGGCTGCTATACCGCTAGGAATCTCGCTGCACATTCGGCGATGGCATGACCTGAATCAGTCAGGCTGGCTAACCCTGCTAAATCTCCTGCCTGGCGTTAATCTTATTGTTGCGGTAATACTTACTCTAGTTCCCGGTACATCTGGACCTAATGCATACGGTACTGATCACCCAAAATCCCTATCCCCGAAGGTCGTATTCGGCTTATCTAAGTAGACATTTCTGGACTACATTTTTACGTATTATCCATTAGGGCTGCAATTTTCACAAATCGAGTGTATAATATAATCCATATTCTCACACCTAGGTGGTAAAAGTGAGGAACGGATGCAGCAACAGACAGATTTATTCTTCTACAAGTTTCGCTCTCTTTTGATTGGTCTCTCGACCATCGCATTCTTCTTGCTAATCTCAGCACTTATCACTGCCATAGGCTCTGATAGCGTACTAGCAACCAAAAACAGCCCTTCATCGGTAGACAGTTTCGCCACTCCATTATCAGATAGTCCTAATGCCGTAACCGACGGCGCAAACGCCCTAGCGAACGGTAGTAAACATGCATTGCTCTCGACAGGCATCGGGCTCTATAGATTTTGCCACTCAGTAACAGGTGTGACCGCCCAAAGCGGTAAGGCAGTTGCGCATGGTAGTACTACGACCGTAGGAGCAGTATGGGATGGCGTGTCCTTTGTGGGTCGAGGGATTGGAAGCGGCTTTGCTTTCACGTTCAGGACGGCAGGTGCTGCAGTTATGTTTACACTTCATGCACCAGGTAAAGTCGTAGGCTCGGTGACCCACACTAAAGTAAGCTCTCTCATACGACCAGCCGATGACAGCAACAACAAGAAAACAGTACCGGTAATCAGCAGTGAACAAACAGCTGCCATACTTGCTAGCTATAACGCGCAGCAACGACAGCAAATCACTGACTGGCAGGCTGCCCAGGCAGTTGCAAACCGTGGTCTTGGTGGGTCAATTGTTGCTGGCGATCCTAGCCATGGAGGCTACCCTGCGAAATGGGATAACGCCGTACAAGATAGCCGCCTAGACAGCTGGGGTATGTACAACCGTGAATGTGTCAGCTATGCGGCATGGAAGGTCTACCAGACATATGGCACGATGCCATATTGGGGCGGTGTCGGTAATGCTAACCAATGGATACGCGATGCGCGGAAGGCCAGTATTGCAACCGGATCCGCGCCCCAGGTTCACTCAGTAGCCATCTCTATGCGTGGTTACTATGGTCATGCCATGTGGGTTGAGAAGATCAGTGGCAGCATGATTTATGTTAGCCAATACAACTACGATCTCCATGGGCACTACAGTGAGATGTGGGTAAACGCTAGTTCATTTACATATATCTATTTCAAATAGATATGCTCAATTATTCTCCACATTTATAAGTGATATTACTGTGTAGTGCGACAATGGCGACTTAAGAATAGCTTAAGGAGCTTAACGGACGACTATTCATCTGTACCATGAGGTATACGTACACATTCACATGTACTTTTCATGCCATATGTAAAGCTGCTTATGGTATTATGGCGGTATGAAAGCCCTTCGGTATGTCGCCTTAGTACCGCTCCTTATTGCACTGCCCTCTTTCTTTGGTCATCCTAGTCCTGATTTCACGGGTCAAGGATTCTTAATGAGTCCAGGCACGGCTTTCGGGCTAACTTCTATTTCGATCGTATGGTTTATATATTTTTCTGGTTATAAGTACAGCCGGAAAATAATGTTCATTCATGGGCTCGTCTCCCTCCCTTCCACCCTTTTTATTATCGGCAGCTACATATGGGATTTTGATTTCCCTTTTTTGAAATATTTGCGACCTGTT
>CAZBLZ010000052.1:0-5443 GCA_964493045.1 uncultured Candidatus Saccharibacteria bacterium | reverse complement strand
ACCATCTTGGCGGTAGAGGAGATACATCTCTTCGAAGAATATAACAGGGAAAGGAGTAGGTTTTGCCTACTATTAACCAACTGGTTCGCAAGCCTCGCACCCGCGTGACTGCTAAGAGCAAGTCACCAGCGTTGCAACGCGTAACAAACAACCTTAAGACCAAGAACTACGAGAAGGCTTCACCCTTCAAGCGTGGTGTTTGTGTTAAGGTCACAACTAAAACTCCAAAGAAGCCTAACTCAGCTTTGCGTAAGGTTGCACGTGTGCGCCTTGGCAACGGTTACGAAGTTTGGGCATACATTGGTGGTGAAGGTCACAACCTACAGGAGCACGCTGTTGTTCTCGTACGCGGTGGCCGCGTAAAGGACCTTCCAGGTGTACGCTACCACATCGTTCGTGGTGCATTAGACCTTCAGGGTGTACAAAACCGCAAGCAGGGCCGTTCTAAGTACGGTGCTAAGAAGGAGAGCAAGTAATGCCACGTAAAGTAACCAAAGCATTAGTTCGCGACATCCCAGCTGACCGTGTGTACGGTGACGTACAGGTTCAGCGCCTTATCAACCGCGTTATGCGTGATGGTAAAAAGCAAATTGCAGAACGCCTCGTTTACGAAGGTATGCAGATTGCTGCTGACAAGCTAAAAGTAGAAAACCCACACGAGGTATTTGAGCAGGCCATGGCTAACATCAAGCCACACATGGAAACTCGCTCACGCCGCGTTGGTGGTGCTAACTACCAGATTCCTTTTGAAGTTAAGGGTCAACGCCAGAACCACCTTACTATGATGTGGTTCGTAGCAGCAGCTCGTGGCCGCAAGGGCATGAGCATGGCTAACCGTATTGCAATCGAATTGCAGGACGCTTACAACAACCAGGGTACAGCAGTTAAGAAGCGTGAAGATACACACCGTATGGCAGAAGCCAACCGTGCATTTGCGCACTTTGCTCGCTAGAGCTAGACGAATACTATTCGTACCTAAGATGCCCCAGTATTCTGGGGCATCTTTTGCAAATAAGACATATAAGGAACAGGTATGAGCGAAATACAACTTTCACGGCAGCAGAGTATCAAAATGGGGTGTGAAACTTGCCCTATGAGTTGTGGTGTGGCGGTGGGCGGTCCTCGTCCTGAGGGTCCAGATATCACCCTAGTAAATACAACAGACGTAACAGAACTAGCTTATTTACCAACGGAAACTAGCCTAACAGGGTATAAAGACGAGGTAGAATGTAGTTCCGAAGGAGTTAATTATACCGGGAGATCATTAGTCTACTTCAAACGGTTTGAGAGAGATAACGCTGGTTTCGACTGTGACCCTGGTGATGGAACCTGTAATTATTCCGTGGAGCAAATGGCAATCGCGTTTCGGGCATTAAAAAACGCTATGGCGCAGGCTAATCCGCAAGCTCGAATAAGAGAATTTTAAGGAAGCGGTATATGATGTCAAGAGAACCCTTAAGTCCAGAAGCATTCGCCGTCAGATACGTTATGACTACGACGGCAAGGCCGAGAGCATCTACTGCATTCATTGCGGAGAGATATCCAGTAGAGCAATTTCGTGTATGGCCTGAGGGGACAGTAGACACTCAGGACTACTCGAAGGGTGCCAATGTGTCGGTTGAGTCTCGGTACACATCTAACGGACATGCTCTAGGCAGCGTGGTGACCGCTAGGGTATATGCAGAGGACGGTGATAGCCCTCAGCGTGTTTCCATAGAGAGTGAGCTGTATGTGCCGCCTCTATGCATGGAGATGGAGGGCAAAATGCCGAGTGATGAACGGACGCTTAGGATACTACAGGGCATAGCCGCAGTAGCCGTTGCGGCACGAGCTACACTACAACATCAATAACGAAAGGACATCATGACACAGGGCGAATCAGGATTTTTTGCAGACCGTAATATGGGCATGGCGACACCATCCCATACTTCAATTGATGAAGATCCACAGGCTATGCGGGAACTATTCGATACTATGCGCGATGGAGTAGTCGCCGACATTGATGCATATACTGGCGGGAGGTTTGATGCCCACAATGATTTCAGGATGGCTCCGTTACTTGGGAAGACCTCATTAGCTATTCAAGAAGAGTTCACGACGTACATGGTGCAAGCCGCTCGAAGCCCGGTGAATGCAGACACAGTATCTCAAGCTGCACGTATGCGACGTGCTTATGAGATTACCGAAGCAATTGAAATCATGAATCTATCTCCACATGAAGCTGAAGACCCAGAAGAAGCCTGGGAGCGCGGACTTGATATTGCAGCAACAGCACGCTTTAGGCGGGAACTGGCAGAAGGGGACAAAGTACTACGCCGCGGGCGAGCTTTAGCAAATATAGCACTTCACCTGCGACGTAACACTGGTCAGTAAACACGTAATCTGTTACAATAGAGCGAAAGCTGTGTGCTTGAGGCTATTTAGTTTGCTCTCAGTGCATAGGTATTAAATAATCAAGTCAAGGACGACAACGACACATATTATGGCAGAGAAAAAATACCCCCTAGCAAAGATTCGTAACCTCGGTATTATCGCGCACATTGATGCTGGTAAAACTACTACAACTGAAGGTATCCTGTACCGCACAGGCCTTAAGCACAAGATTGGTGCTGTACACGAAGGCGGTACGACTACTGACTGGATGGCTCAGGAACGTGAACGTGGTATTACGATCGTTGCCGCATCTGTAACTTGTTTCTGGAAAGATCACCAGATCAACATTATCGATACCCCGGGCCACATTGACTTCACTGCCGAAGTTGAACGCTCTCTCCGTGTCCTTGACGGTGCTGTCGTTGTCTTCGACGGTAAGATGGGTGTTGAATCTCAGTCTGAAACTGTATGGCGCCAGGCTGACAAGTACGGTACGCCTCGTCTTTGCTTTATTAACAAGATCAACCAGACCGGTGGCGACTTCTACAAGAGCCTTGACTCTATTCACAACCGCTTGAGCAAGCGTGCATTCCCAATCCACTTGCCAATTGGCTTTGAACAGGAGATCAACGGTGTTGTCGACCTCGTAAGCATGAAGGCTTACACCTACAAAGAGTTCACCGACCACGAGTTAGTTGAAGGTGAAGTTCCAGCTGACATGCTCGACAAGGCTAAGAAGTACCGCAGCCTCCTTATCGAAAATGCCGTCGCTGAAGACGAAGCAATGCTTGAGAAGTTCTTCGAAGTTGGTGAAGAAGGTCTAAGCGAAGCTGAAATCCGCCAGGCAGTTCGTACCGCAACCTTGACTGGTAAGTTCTACGCTGTAACCGGTGGTGACGGCCGTGGTGTTATCGTTGAGAAGCTTCTTGACCTCGTTAACGACTTGCTACCAGCTCCAGATGACCGCCCAACAACTTGGGGTACTCACCCTAAGACTGGTGACGAAATCGAGCGCAAACACCTCGAAACTGAACCATTTAGCGCACTAGCATTTAAGATTACGAGCGACCCATTTGTTGGTAAGCTAGCTTACTTCCGCGTTTACTCTGGTAAAGTTACTGCCGGTTCATACGTACTCAACAGCTCTACTGGTGAAAAAGAACGCGTTGGCCGTATCGTTCGTTTGCAGGCTGATAAGCGTGAAGACGTAACTGAAGTTGGTACTGGTGACATTGCCGCTATCGTAGGCCTTAAGGGTACCACTACCGGTAACACCCTTTGTGACCCAACTAACCCAATCATCCTAGAGAACATTACCTTCCCAGATCCTCCAGTTTCTATCGCTATTGAGCCAAAGACCAAGGCCGACCAAGAAAAGATGTCTATCGCTCTCCAGCGTCTAGCTGAAGAAGACCCAACTTTCCGCGTCCGCGTTGACGACGAAACTGCTCAGACCATCATTAGTGGTATGGGTGAGCTTCACCTTGAAATCCTCGTTGACCGCATGAAGCGCGAATTTAACGTTGAAGCTAACATTGGTCAGCCACAGGTTGCCTACCGCGAAACTATCCGCAAGGATGGCGTTGAAGCACAAGGTAAGTTCGTTCGCCAGAGTGGTGGTCGTGGTCAGTATGGTGACGTATGGCTACGCTTGTCTCAGAACGAAGCCGGTAAGGGCTTCGAGTTCATCAACTCTATCAAGGGTGGTGTTGTCCCTAGTGAATACATTGCAGCCGTTCGTAAGGGTGCTGAAGAAGCTATGAACAACGGTGTCATCGCTGGTTACCCAGTTGTTGATGTTAAGGTTGAACTATACGATGGTAGCTACCACGAAGTTGACTCCAACGAAATGGCATTTAGTATCGCCGGTTCAATGGGTGTCCAGGCTGGTGTTAAGATGGCTAATCCAACATTGCTTGAGCCAGTCATGAAGGTTGTTGTTGTAACTCCTGAAGAATTCATGGGTGACACAATCGGTGACTTGAACTCTAAGCGTGGTCGCATTGAATCAATGGAAGACCTCTCTAGCGGTATTAAAGAAATTACTGCTTTCGTACCACTAGGCGAAATGTTTGGTTACACTACTAACCTACGTTCAATGACTCAGGGTCGTGCAAGCTCAAGCATGGAGCTCGACCACTATGCAGACGTTCCACCACACGTGGCTGCAGCAATCATCGCTAAGAACGAAAAATAATTACCCCTGCGGTGATAAGGCAAAAAAGGTCGCAGATAATTCTGTGACCTTTTGTCTAAAGAGGTAGCCGCAGTGTATGCTGGAAGTACAAAATGAGCAGTCAAGACGATACCGGTACCGATGACAAAACAAGCATCTCGCTCTATGAGTTCTATGCCTTGGGTATTGAGCGCCTTTTAAAGCGTGCACCGTGGGAGCTGGAACGATCCGTCTCAGCCTATCATGAGAGCTTTCTGACGGAACAGCGTTGTTTAGGACTAGCTATCTTGCTACTCCTTGGTGAAGACCACGTACCACAGAGTACGGTCGAGAGTATGCCTGGCTTTGAAGAGCAGGCCCGAATAAGCGTAAACCAGGCTGTTTTCCGCCGTGCACTCAAGCACTATTTCCAGGCGGCACACCTCAATCCAGTGCGAGCCGATATGGTATTAGAGCGAATGGGATCGTATGTGACAGACTCTCGTGCCGCAAACGGTCGCAGTGAAAGTCCGCTTAGTGCAATGCTCGATATTATGTCCCGCCGGGTACCGCCTAAAAGCGACGAGCAGCATCAGCAATATGCCACTCGTGTCGAGAAAATCTATGCATATATTGATGGTTTAGTTGAAGGCAGCTTGCTCAAACGTTACGAAATTTCGTCATAGCTTTAAGTATGACCATTAAAAGTGGCCTAGACCCCGTCTTACCCTTTACAAACACCGTTATTTTCACTATACTAACCCCGTAACTCGTGTGAGTTTTATTATTTTCACGCAAGGATTTTTTAATTTAAGGAGCAACCATACATGGCAGCAGCACAATTCGACCGCACCAAGCCACACGTTAACGTTGGTACTATGGGCCACGTTGACCACGGTAAAACAACTCTAACCG
>CAZBLZ010000051.1:0-5448 GCA_964493045.1 uncultured Candidatus Saccharibacteria bacterium | reverse complement strand
ACGATCGACTCATATCTTATTTCCTCTTAGCCGCGTGACGGCTCCTTACGATCATATTGGTTGTAGACTTGCGGCGACGGGTCTTGTAACCCAGAGTCTTTTGACCCCAAGGCGTACGAGGTGCCTTAGCCATACGGTGACGACCACCGTCACCACCACCGTGCGGGTGATCTACGGCGTTCATAACAACACCACGAACGCTTGGACGACGACCCATGTGACGTGAACGTCCGGCCTTACCAAGTTTAATGTTCTGGTGCTGTTCGTTGCCGATCACACCAATACTAGCGGTGCAGTCAAGGTGTACACGGCGAACTTCACCGGATGGAAGACGAACCTGTGCGTAGTCACCTTCTTTAGCCATTAGCTGAGCGCCGTTACCGGCAGAGCGTACCATCTGTGCACCCTTACCCTTGTTGATTTCGATCGCGTGGATCGTTGTACCGACAGGGATGTTGCGGATTGGCAGGCGGTTGCCCATTTCGATTGCTGCTTCAGCATCAGCGACCAATTTCTGGCCAACGTGCATACCACTTGCAGCTAGTACGTAGTGGTAAGTACCGTTAGCTTCCTTAACGCGGGCAATGCGAGCGCTACGGAATGGGTCGTACTCGATGTGTTCGATTGTACCTTCACCTTTGAAGTTGAAGTTGATCAAACGGTAGTGACGACGAGCACCACCACCTTGGTGACGAGTTGTAATGCGACCCTGGTTGTTACGACCGTTACCACGGCGCATGCTGACAGTAAGAGACTTCAGTGGCTTCTTAGTAGTAATACCATCGAAGTCCTGGCTGCTCATGCCACGGCGACCTGGGGTCGTTGGGTTATATTGCTTAATAGCCATTACTTCTTCTCCTCTTTTGGAGCTTTCTTAGCGGCAGCTTTTTTCGCTTTAGCTTCAGCTTCTTCTGCTTTCTTAACTTCTGCTTCAGCAGCTTCAAAGAAAGGCAGGTGGCTACCTTCGCTTAGCGTAATGTAAGCCTTCTTGATGTCTGACTGGGTACCAGTGCGGTTGCTTGAGCGGCGGCCAGTAGTGTTCATAACACGCTTTGCCTTACCCTTGCGGTTGACGGTGCGAACAGTAGCGACACTTACTTCAAACTGCTTTTCAACAGCTGCAGCAATTTCGTGCTTGTTGAGTTCAGTTGGAACGTCAATCACGAATGTGTTGGTAGCTTGAGCGGTGCCATAGGCCTTTTCACTCAAACGTGGTTTTAGTACGTGCATTAGTTTGTGCCTCCTAGCCATGCTTCAACAGCTTGAAGTGCATCTTTCGTAATAACGATAGAGTCAGCATTCAAGGTGTCGTAAACGTTTACGTAGGTTGCAGCAACCAGTTTTACTCGCTGTAGGTTAGCAGCTGCACGAACGAGTTCTGGAGTTTTGTCAGTTACGACAACCAGGATGTTACGAGTAGCGCCTACTTTTGCAAGCAACTTAGCGAATTCTGCAGTCTTGCCTTCTTTGCTAGCTAGCTTCTCAACAACAATGATCTTGTTGCTGTCAGCAGCGAGGCTCAAAGCCTGGCGGATTGCAAGACGCTTACTAGCGACAGGTAGTTTCTTGGTGTAGTTTTCAAGACCGGTTGGACCGAAAACAATACCACCACCGCGCCAGATTGGGTTACGGGTAGAACCGAAACGAGCTCGGCCTGTTCCCTTTTGTTTCCATGGCTTCTTACCACCACCGCGGACAAGTCCACGAGTCTTAACAACTGCGAGGTTTTCGCGGCCGTTAGCTAGGTAAGTGTCATAAGCCTGGCGAACCAACTGGTGGTTCTCTGGAACAACACCGAAGACGGTGTCGTTCAGCTTAGCTGGGGTTGTGGCCTTAGTGCCACTCGCAGTAAAGGTTGGAACTGCCATATTAGTTTGCCCCCTTTAAGATTACGATACTCTTGCGTGGGCCTGGAACAGCACCAACAACACCGATGTAACCTTTGTCGGCGTCCACAAGTGCAACCTTAAGGTTGCGTACGGTAACTTGGTCGTGACCTAGGTGTCCAGCCATCTTCTTACCCTTCAGAATGTGCTGAGGGTACATAGAACCGATTGAACCTGGTTTACGCGTGTTACCCTTACCACCGTGCGTTTTGCGCTGACGGTGGAAGTTGTGACGGCGGATAGTACCAGCCCAACCCTTACCCTTGCTCGTACCAGTCACGTGCACAACGTCACCAACTGAAAAGACCTCTGGGGTGATTTCGGAACCAACCTTGAGGTCTTCAGTGATTTCATCTGCGCTTGAGAGACGGAACTCACGGATAATTTTTGGCATTTTACCGGCGGCCTTAAAATGACCGACCTGAGCCTTAGAAGTTTTACCTTCTTTGGCATCTTCAAAACCAACCTGGATAGCTGTGTAGCCATCGGTATCGTCGGTTTTGACCTGCGTGATGACGCAGGGACTAGCGGAAAGCAAGGTAATAGCCTGCACAACGCCATCTTCAGAGATGGTGCTGGTCATGCCAACCTTTCGCGTAATAAGAGCTTTCATAGTTACCTCTTTGCTTAATTGTCACGCCCCTAAACATAAAAAATGCCGGCGGCTGGCGGTTTCTACCTCTGTTACAGAGCGACCTTCCAAACTCACCTGGGGCGAACGTTTTGATATACCATTACAGATTAGCACGAAGAGGCCACCCCTGTCAATACGTTGCAAAAACTACACTAAAGTCCGATAAAGATACCGTATGGAACCATGAGACCTATGAGCGTGGCAACCACGAGCACCGCATATTCAATCTTGCGATCAATTTGAAAGTGTTCATGTGATGCAAACATCAGTCCGACGATAAGTCCAACAGGTATAGGAAAGCTGAGATGAGAGTCAGTTGTACTGGTTTGTAGTTTAAGCCAGAGAGAGCCAAGTACTACATAGAGTACTAATTTCAGTACAAAGACTCCATCGAGCTCTGTTGTTTGTGTTGGTTTTTGCTTTTTTGCCATTTGGTTTAGTATACCATGCGCCCTTAGGCCGACATACCTAAATGAACCGCTTCAGCCAGTGGCGCCTGTTCAGCGGCGAACTGAGCAAGTGAGGCTACACCTTCATCTACACTTACCTCTTGAGGAGATGTGAGATATCCAGGGTAAGCGTCATATATAGCTGTAATCTGTGCCGCGTTAATCATGGAAGAAGCTTTCATGTCAGAGACTTGCCTGATCGCTGCAGCTGCAAGTGTATGAGCAGCACCAGAAAGCTCACCATACAGGGCTCTCTTCTGTGCTTCAGCCGCTATATCTTGTGTGGATCCTCGCATATATAGAGGGCGCATATCTGGTTGGAGCCCTTCTCGAAGCCTTCCGTAAAGCTGGGTTGTTTTAGCGAAGTCCCATGATGCAAACATTTGTTCATCGGTAAGATCATTATCTCGCCAGCTTACATCCTCAGGAGGACGAAGTGCTGCGGCTAGAGACTGGGCCTGACTGAATGTAATAGTGACGACATCATCTGTAGCGCTTACGGCTTGAGTGAATAGTTCCTCCGCGCGCTCTATAGGCAATACGGTGATTAGAGAGTCTACAGCGGCTGTTCCAAGAACAATACCTACTCCTTCACGGAAATGTATTTCTGATTGTTGGGCACCTATGCTCGGTGCTAGTTCGGGGGCGAAAGTGGTCATTATAAGTATCTCTTAGGGATGTTCTATTGGTGGCGTCCGGGGCAGTAAAAAAGCCCCGGGCTAAGTGCCGGGGCTTTTAAGGCTTTGTGGGGCCGAAATTACATCTTAATTTCGACGTCGCACCCGGCGGGCAGACTCAAGTTCATGAGTGAATCAATTGTCTTAGGAGTTGGTTCAAATACGTCAATAAGGCGCTTATGAATACGCATTTCAAACTGTTCGCGACCCTTCTTATACACGTGCGGACTCTTCACGACAGTAAAGGTGCTGCGGCGTGTTGGAAGTGGGATTGGGCCAGCAAGGCTCGCACCGGTGCGTAGAGCAGTGTCTACGATCTGCTTTGCAGCCTGGTCGATTACTTTGTGGTCGTAAGCCTTAAGGCGAATACGAATGCGTTGTTTTTGGTCAGTTTTAGCTTCTGCCATAATTAGTTCTCCTGCCGGTTGCCCGGTGTCATTGGGAGTGTTGTAACATCTCCGGATGGTTGCTTTAGTAAACGCTCCGGCGACTTTTAGTCAACACAATTTGATATATACCTGAGCGATTTTATCATATACTGCCTTTAATTCAAAACAGCTTCTTTAATCCATATAGTAGGTGACGGTCGGGGTGATGCTGGTATGGAGTTGTAGGGAGACGTGTTGCCTCAGTCCAATTCCAGCCACCCCGGCCGCCAGCCTAGCATGTGCTAGGGCTTGCGTTCAGCCCCTAGTTCGTGCGGAGAACGTCGAAGAAGGCCTTGTCGGACTTCCTCAGCGAACTGGCCTCCTCGAGGATCATTGCGTCGGCGCCGCCCTTGTAGATCTTGTCCTTGCATGAGAAGGACTGGGACACCTTGCCGGAACCGTCGGCCCTCCCGGACAGGGTCAGGAAGACGTTCTTGGGGTTCGTCGTGTCCGCGGAGGCACGGTACAGGTACAGGTTGTACCTGAAGTGGGGAGAGAGGCCCGATGCCTTGATCTGGAACGAGTGGTCCTTCTCGTCCGCGTAGCAGTTCGAGTGAACCACGCTGAGCTTCGGTGCCGCCACCACGCTGACAGTGCCTCCACCGCTGGTGCCGCCACTCGACGTGTCGTCGGTGTTACAGGCGCCAACCGTGAACGCGACCATTGTCGCAAGGCTGACGAGCATTCCTCGTCGTCGTGTCGTAGACTGCATTATCTCTGTGTGACCCTTCTGGTCTCGAGAATGTTCTAGGGGTTAGAACTGTGTGACTTTACCATAAATACAATATATTGTCTAGCATTTCATACAAGCACAAGTAAGCCCACTTTCAATGGAGTCCGGTGATATACTTTAAAGATGGATTATAAGAAATTAGCACTCGAAAAACATAAAGAATTAAAGGGTAAGATTACTATCCAGCCCCGTGATGTGGTCGACAGTAAAGAAAAGCTCAGTATCTATTACTCACCAGGCGTCGGTGCAGTCAGTAGCTATACTGCCGAACATCCTGAAGAGACTCGTGACTATACATGGCTCAACAATAACGTAGCGGTGATCAGTGACGGCTCAGCAGTGCTTGGACTTGGCGACATCGGTCCTTATGGCGCTCTGCCCGTCATGGAAGGCAAAGCTATGTTATTCAAGACCTTTGCCGGTATTGATGCGGTGCCGATAGTACTTAATGTACATACTGCTGACGAAATCGTGGCTGCGGTCACTGCTATTGCACCAAGCTTTGGTGGTATTAACCTTGAAGATATTGCCGCACCACTCTGTTTCGAAGTTGAGGAACGCTTAAAAGCGACATTGCCTATCCCTGTCATGCATGATGACCAGCATGGTACGGCCATCGTGACATTAGCAGGACTTATCAA
>CAZBLZ010000050.1:2682-5522 GCA_964493045.1 uncultured Candidatus Saccharibacteria bacterium | reverse complement strand
AGTTTACTTAAACGAATACGCAAAAAACTAGCTCAGGTCGTGGACGAAGATGAAATACCACGGTTCTGCTATACGACTCTGCAAGCACTCAGAGACAGCACGCCAGAAGACGACGAAGTGTGGCAGAGGCTCGGCAAGCCCTTAGAAGTGTTCGGCCTACAGGATATCTAAAAGATTCACTACTAATACATAGAGCTAAGTGGAATAAGACTACGCCATCATCCCAGGCAGAGATACATTGACGTAATATGTAAATTATGACATATTTATGCTGCGAGGCTTAGCCTTAGCACACCAACAAGCAGACAACACCCGAGAAGGGGAAGTCGCATGACAGGCACCGATTGGTCTCCCTCGTTTTCTTACCTGGGGACAGGACACACCACGGCCACCGGCTGGGGACAGACGCTCAATGAGTCCGGTATTCGCGCAACACACGACGTCACCGCAACGCTCTGCGACGCACGGCTCACCATCGAGGACATCGAGTTCGTGACCTCGCTCCGCCTCGACCCCGAGTGGCACACCCCAGAGGAGTGCACCCGGTTCGTGGAACTCGTGGGAGCGCTCCCGCGCATCATGAACCATCCGCCGCTGAGCTCACCTCAAGGCATCAGTCGCTTCCGACCCGAGCCGGGCAAGCTCTGGATACAGGCGCTGGTGGCTGGATTCATCCCGCCCCGCCTGGCCGAGGCCGACGAGCTGGTCTACGACCAGACAGAGTACTTCGTGGAGTACGACTACGCCGCGCCGCTCGCGATCCTGCACATCCTCATGATGCGCAGTCGCTTCTGGCTCGACCAGTTCATCGCCCGCTCAGGGATGGACCGTCAAGGGCTCCGGGACTACTGGGACATACAGGGCGATGAGGAGGTATTGCCATACATCTACAAGCTGGCGGGCGACCCCCTCAACCTGCCGCCGAGGTTGCCAGACGGTACCTGGGATCCCGAAACGTTCAGCCGCCGCATGCAGGTGTTCCTCGACTACATCCCCATCAGCATGAGGCCGTTCATGACTGACCTGGATCTCCTGGCACGCATCACCGCGTCGCTGTATCCGGAGCTCCAGGGCTACATCATGGCATACGACCGATGGTGCCAGGAGAGGTAACGTAAGAAGGTGGCCACGTAAGGTTCGCCCGAGAGGCTCAGGCCACAAGCAGCAACACGGTACAGAGGTGCCCAAGAGACTGCTGGCCTCCGCCCGCATCCTTCCTCTGTATTTGTCTTGTCTGCTTGTTGCCCCACCTGATCACTTAAGAAATGAGTGATCAGGTGAGGTTCTTCAAATTCTTTAAGGTAATCCTAAGACCCGGGCGGTAGGCTGAAAGTATCCTAAAGTTCACGAGACGAAATGGGGACTTTAGGGTTACATAAACGCTAAGGAGGAAACGCCTATGCCAGCAAAACAATTGCCTGAAGACTACATATTAGTATTGCAACAAATAAGCGAGGATGGTGGTGACGATCTTGAAGAACTCGCCAATGCACTGCGCATTGACCGGAGCCGTTTGAGCCATATCGTGCAATCACTCTACCATAAGGGCCTAATCGTGGTTGACCGTACCCTTATAAACCGCGAATCATGGATGTCACTCAGCACCAAAGGCAAGCGTTTCATAGCCTACTTATGGCCAGAATCTCACAGCGCCTACGGCTACTAGCCAGGCAGTAATCTCGCATGAAACGAAGGTCACATATTGTGACCTTCGTTTCTCTATATATAAACAAACTGCCTATATCAACCATATCTCCAGACTAGCGTAACTGCTAAAGCTACGCAGCTACGCCAGCAGTCTCTTTGTGGACGCTGAATTCACCCAAGCGATGAGCGTTAGTGATGTGCGCAGCTGTACGACACAATCTAAACGCTTCACCTACAGTATTAGCTGCCCAGTTAAGCTGGGTGTGAGGAGAGGGGACAATCAGATCACCCTTCTTATCACTGTAAGTGACCATTGCTTCTGGGACCCTAAAGGCGGCCACTTGTTGCACGCCGTAGCCACCATCATCCTGTCGCACCACATTATACTGCTGTGTTCCGGTGATTGCCCGCGCACATTGATTAAGGTATTTAATACTTAAATGGTGGTATCGTTCTGCATCAAAAGGTTGCCCTAAGTTTTGAGCCCGTATTTGACGCCGCGCCGCCCATGCCGACAGCTGGGCAACCGGATGTGGCCAAGCAGCTTCTCGACCTCGTGGCACTACTCCATCACGTAAGCGTTGTTTCATTTCAAGGTCAGGTTCAGTTTTAAGGCGAAGAGCAAGTTTAGCTATATGAGCCTTAACTGTCGCAACATTAGCTTGGATTTCATGAGTCAGGAAGTTGCGCCTCAGATAAGAATCACGCTGGTAGCGCTGCATTGACCCAGTCTCAGGATCAATCAGACTATCAAGCTGCTCGAGCAGCAAATGCTCAAGGGTAATTGCAGATGCAGGCAAGTCACCCATGCATGCTATAGGAATCTGGTATTCTTCAAGCAGATCCGGAATATCATACATCAGTCCATAGGTGAGCGCAGCATCCGCCTCGCGGTACTTAATATCTCTACGCTCATAGTCAGGCGACTCATACGGCCAGCGGCGACCAATCTCTTCGAGGCCACTGCGTACCATCGTATCGAGTTTATAAGGCAGTACCATTTCACCACCATGCTCTGCGTATTCAGTCGAAAGAAAGGTTAGCTGCTCGGCATGAGGACCATTCAGTGCTTTGCTCATTTTGTGAAGCATAGCCGTCTCAACCGACATAACAGAAGTACGCCTTCCAGTGTATTCCTCCCATGATCCTGAGCTTTCATGTCGTGGGAAACCGACTGATTCCAAGAATGGTAC
>CAZBLZ010000050.1:0-2582 GCA_964493045.1 uncultured Candidatus Saccharibacteria bacterium | reverse complement strand
GGCGTAGACATAAGGTGCATCGCACTCAGTAAGAGCTGTCGCCCCATATCACCCTTTTCCGTATACCGAGTCGGATCTTGGAGAGCAAGTTCCATGTATGATCGAGCGACCTGAATATGATCACGCAAGTAAATCATAGATGACATATCGCCGTGATTCGTATCAAGTTCAGTGGCAGCAACTAACGGTACGAGTTGTGTCGTTCCCTCAACATGCATCTCGCGCCAGGTGATAGGTACATCAAATACACCTTCACTATCCAGTTTTTGTTCAAAGCGATCTAGCTGTCCTTCTGAGTAGTCAGGCAGAATCAGTGCCGCAACCTCTGCATTGTTATATGGAACAGATGCTTCACCTATGTCGCCGAGTACTGTTTCGGGCATTTTCGCCCGCAAGTCTGCTTTAAGTAATTCATCAGCCGCAATTCGCCCCGTCGGTCCCTCCGCTACTGGTTGAGAGTAGTAGTTTGGTGCGGGTATACCCATCTCGGATGTGCGTAACATGCTTCTGATTAACCTTTGTTTAGGTATATCACGCTGTAATCCCTTATACAATAGGAATATTTTGCTTCGATACAGTAATAATTTTTACAAAAGAGGTAAAAATAAGCTTTTTGTTGTATATAACACGTAGCTATAAAAGCTACGCTGTGCATGCAAATAATTATAAAAAGTGTGAGTGTGATCCGTCCGAATGTAGTTAGTTTTGTAGTGAAGGGTGAGCAGATACTCAGCAAGCCAAAACGGCATAATAGATTCAAAACATAACTTGTCGAAGTTGCACGTACAGACAGCCGCCTAAGATATCACACCGTCGGCCGACGAGGACACGAGCAGAAGCCCGCTACGAAACCCTCGTCGGCCATGTGGCGTAGATGTCTAGAACTAGAGGCTCCACACCTGGCCCAAGACGAACTTGAGCTGAGTGGGCGGCTTGCGCCTCAAGCCAGCCTCGATGGCCGAACCGCAGATGCGGTTGATGAGACGTTCGGCGCCCACGGGGTCGGAGACCTCGCTCACGTCGAACTCCGTCGAGCCCTTCTCCAGCGCGGTGAGACCGTCCTGGTAGGCGATGTACTCGACCGCAGTACGGAAGTCACGGACGTGTAGCGAGCTGAGTGAGCCACCGTTGTTGGCAAGCTCCGTGTCAGCGCGCACCGTGAGGGTGCTGGTCTTGGGACAGAAGATGCCGTTGATGACGCAGTTGTGGTCGGCGGCAACCGTAAGTCGAGCAGGCACAGCCTGGATGGTGTTCATGTACGTCCTACTTTCTCGCTCTAGTATGAGCAGAGAGACGGATCACGGGTGCCCTCAAATGAGAACACACTTATTATAATATAAAATGTGTATAAATTCAAATTCTAGAGCCACTTACACGAGGCTGCGACGGCGAGCCAAAAACAACGCGATAACACCGGGTAAAATCGGGAGCCAATATGTCACAAGTCGAAAAATTACTACTACAGCACCAGCCTGAGTAACAGGTACATTGTATGCGAGTAGGCCCACAAGCAGGCCTGCCTCCATGCCAACAAGACCACCAGGTAAGGGAACGACAGTGCCCGAAAACATTCCGATCGTAAAGACTACGAACATCTGTAGGATACTTAAGTGCACATCGACCGCATGCCCGCTGCACCATAGGATCAGTGTATAGAGGCTAGTGAGTATTAGGGCGAGGACCCAAGCCTTAATGACACTCCATAGGCCGACCTTCCTGAAGCTATGCAGTAAATTGTATATAAAACGCATAATTCGTCGCCTAACTACAGGTACTAGGGCTACGGCCATCAGTAGTACTCCGAATCCAATAGCCACAAATACCACACTTTTAACGGCTACATGGACATGGAGCATACGAAGCGTATGTGGTTGCACTAGAACAAGCAACAACAGCAACGACAAATGAGCTGTGATGCCCAGCAGATTGTTGACTGATACAACTGCCGTAGCTTCGGCGACAGTATATTTCCGTTTATACAGATACACTCCATGGAGCCCCAAGCTACCAAGGCCAGAAGGCAATATACGATTCACGAATCCAGCAGCAACCTCTACGAGTAGCGTCTGTAGGTAGCGTAACCGATGCAACGCCAAAGTGCCGTAAATTGCAGCGGCCACCAACATTGTTGCAAGCATACAGCCTAGGGCGGTCAGGAGCCATGCTACGTGGGCTGTACGTGTAACCTGCAGGCTCCTGTCGACCGTCTGCCAATGAACAACCACTACGTATAGTGCGGCTATCCCAAACAGAAAACCAACAAGACTTCGTACGAGAGATGAATTATTTGTTTGAGTGACAGGATGGGTTTTCATGGATAGCATTTCTTTGCTTATGCTTAAAGTATAGCAAGGTCAGGAACGAAACCAGCCAGTCCTCCAGCATTTAACCAGCCATGTGGCCATATAATCACGACTAGCATCAAACATAACGAGGAAATAATATGAATCCTATAACTCGCGGCGTGCGCAATGCATTTCGCAACGGCGTACGAACTGTATCGATCGTAGCAATCTTAGGTTTGAGCATAGGGTTAAGTTTGACTATGCTCGTGGCCCAGAAGGCCGTCGACAATAAGATCA
>CAZBLZ010000049.1:0-5775 GCA_964493045.1 uncultured Candidatus Saccharibacteria bacterium | reverse complement strand
CGTAGTGATTAAACGCCATACTACAATGCTACACTATAGATATGGATAGTTCATCAATCGTTAGCCAGCTCACTGTCGCGCTTGTTGTATCACTCGCTATTAATCTTTCTATGTTTCTCGTCGCGTTCTGGCGCAAATCGGATAAACTCACAGATATTTCCTACGCCGCCACCTTTGCAACCATCGCAATTTGGTCATTCGTTACCTCAAGCACGGAATGGTACCACGTACTCCTCATGGCAATTGTCGTGTTATGGGCGATTCGCCTTGGCGGATTCTTACTCTACCGTGTTATCAAAAAGGGCAAAGACGCCCGGTTCGATGGCATGCGCGAAAGCTTCACCAAGTTCGGTAAATTCTGGCTCGCGCAGGCAATTACCGTATGGGTAATGATGATTCCAAGCGTATTCGCATTTAACACTGAGCCGTCGCGCAATTGGCTCGTATTTATCGGCATAGCGATTTGGACGGTCGGCCTCGTATGTGAAACTACCGCCGACTTCCAAAAACTCGCCTTCAGTAACAATCCAGCGAACAAAGACAAATGGATCAACACTGGCATATGGCACTATTCACGCCACCCAAATTACTTCGGCGAAATCCTCATCTGGCTCGGCATATATCTCTACACGCTTGCAAGCCTACCGTTGCTACCAGCAATCATAGGCCTCGTCAGCCCAGCATTCATTATTATCTTGCTACTATTCATCAGCGGCATCCCAATCCTCGAAAAATCCGCAGATGAGCGGTGGGGAAGCGATCCAAAGTATCAGGCCTACAAAAAGCAAACAAGCATTCTCATACCGCTCAATAAATCATAGTCACAACTGAAAAAAATAAGTAAACAGCCTTAGTATCTAAGCGGGGTTGATTATTGCAGCAAAATTATGCTGTAATATACATTATTAATCTAAGGAGACATTTGGATGTCAATGCCCGTCATCATCTCTATTATCGGAGGTATAGTAATTGAGCTTTTCTTTCAATTAGTAAAGTATAGAGATGATTTAAACAAAAATGCTCCACAGCCTTTGTACGCCAGTTATGCCACAGGCTACATGCCTCTCTACCAACCCATAGGGTACATGTCGGTTGTCGACTTCTTAAGTGGAGGCAAAAGACGATGGGGAGTATACTACCTATTTCGTCTATTTCCGCCTTTTGCAATCCTTATACTGCTCACCGCGATTCTAGGAAGATACTTTTCCGTAACCAATCCTTTACCTTATCTACTAATAGCCTCGACTCTATCATTAATTCTTCGCGATGGCGCGATGGTATTTATATCTAAGTTTATTTCTGAAAAGTTACTTCACCTCGTCAACATAGTCACCACATACGGTATAGTCGTAGCCATCACCATTCTCGCTACAAACACCGACATCACGTTTATCGCGCCGAGCGTATCAGGATTATTTGACAACCTCTGGTCGACATTACTCGTTGCAGCTATCGTCTTGCTTTACTCAAGAATTACCAATCCTCGCACTAAGACCGTTGATATCCAAGCCGAACAAATAGCACGCGATAATTACATCTTTGAGTCTTACAAGAAAATTAAGTCAAAGCACTCCAGTGATATCGACAACGCTATCGCACTTTATGCTGCGTCTAAGCCTATCCTATACGCAGTATTGATTTATGAAAATATGAATCGTCCTGTATGGATGAGAGCTATAGAGAATGCCGTAGTCAAGGCTACGCATAGAGAACTTACTGTTGGAATTGCTCAAGTAAAATCCGATCGAGCACTTAGTGATTCTGAGAGTATATCCAAAGCCGCACGCATTCTGCAAGGGAGCAGCTTTGCAGATAGTGGGTACGGAAGCGGATTTGTTGATATACAACAGCTAGAAGCCATCCTAGAAAAATATAACTCTAGCTCACTATATGCTAAATCTATTGCTGAAATAATGGCCACTTTGCGAAGATGTACTACAGATGTATTCCCATTTAGCTATGGCGACATTGAGCGTTTCTAATACTTGCGATACGAAAATCTTAAATAGTGATTAACAGGCAATGCCTCAGCCTACTCGTGATATATAATTGGGCAAAGACTAGAGGAGTGTTTTGTTATGCCAACGGCCCATCAAGTAGTTCAGTGCGAAAAGAGTTTACGTGAATACCGCAAAAAGTACCTAACAAAAAAGCAAAATCTCGAGGTAGACGAATCCGCCACGCGCATTATGGTGAATAATTTTCTCACAGAGGCGATGGGGTACGCTGAACTCGATGACATCAAAACTGAGTACAACATCCGTGGCGAATACGCCGACTATGTAATTCAGCTTGCGCGTAAAAAGCACATCGTCATTGAAGTTAAGTCGATTCAAATTGATCTCAATGACCGCCACCTAAGACAAAGCCTTAGCTATGCAGCAAACGAAGGAATTGACTGGATTCTCCTATTCAATGGTAAACAGATTAAGCTTTACCGAGTACTCTTCGGCAAACCAATTTCGTTCCATCAGGTATTCGATTACGACCTCATGAACTTATCAACAATAAAACAAGCAGCGAGTGAAATCGCCTACTTATCGAAGAAAAACGTACAAAAAGGCGAGCTCGATCAGTACTGGAAGCGCTTTGATGCCCTCACGCCTGCAAGCATCGTAAAAGCAATCTATACGGAGGATGTCGTACGCGCAATACGTCTCCGGCTCAAGAAAAACTGTGGTATCAGCTTCGACCAACAAGACGTTGCCGAGGCAATCCAAAGTTTATTACTGAGCAACTATCAAAACGTACATAGGCCAAAGAGTCTAAAAAAGTAATGAAAAAAGTAAAAATTGAGATAAAAGACGCTTACGGTATAGGCTTTCTTAATCACGAATTTGACTTTGACTACAACACAGGCAACGGCCATGCAACCGCCGCCATCAACTGCCCGACATCCCGAAACGTAATCACAAATTCGTTCAGACTGTAGTGTTTGATGATTCCAAAAAAAACTATTTTTTTGCCGTGCAATAGTTAATTTAACTCAGTTTCTAGAAAGAAGAATGCCTATGATTTCATAGACATTCTTTATAGCGCTCTACCGACTAGGCTACTTTTTCGTTCGTTATCTGCTTTTCTATAAGCACGGCCGTGGCTATGTAATTTCGTAACAAATAGCCGCCGATCATCTTTAGGTCTGGATTACTATTACCCTGCAATCTATTAAGCTCATCACATGCCCAGAACTGAAAGAGTGCTGCAGAAAGATATGTTTGCCTATCATCTGCACGAGTAAGATTTTCGCCCAAGTCGATAATCAATTGCTCAACAGATCGATATGCTTCTCGTGGGGAAATCCTTTCAATTGCATCAAGCTGTCCATTCGCGCGTTCCGCGGGCGACACCGCCTGCGCAACACTCGTCAGATAGTGAGTGACTTCTTGGAGTTGCTCAAGCGTGAGGAGATCGTCGGATGATGGCTGCCGAATTTCGCCCACCCATTCGCCAACTCGCTCTCTCAATGTATCCTCGCGCATTTCACGAATCCTATTGCGAGCCCATTTTCTTGGCTCTTCGTGGCCGTCGGCATACAAGATCATATCGATAGGGCCGTGTTTGTCATGACGCATCATCTCTTCACTCAAGAGCCGCATAAACTGCGATTGGTCAAGCTCATTGCCAAGAGGGAAGTAGCCTTCTTGTTGCTTAATGGTCTCGACCGTAGGGGCTCCTGTGGCGATTCTATACCAGTCCCGCATATCTTCCGGCGCTAAAGCTTTAGCTTGGGCATCAATAAGAGTCGCAGGCTTACTTGAATCGAAAATCTCTTGGACTTTATCGCCGATTTCTGTTGCGTAAGCAGCGAGCACTTGGCCAAACGCAGCGTCCGAACCTTCATCCTGAAATCCAAACAAGGATGCTTCAAGTGAATGCTCTTCATCTTGTGCATAATTACCAATGAACTCACCAGGTGTGTCGGTCGTGCGATGGAACGCGATAATTAAACCACTGCGAGAGTGTCCTTCCTCAGTGCGAAGTCGGTGATGCACTAAAGATCCAGAAGGGAATACTGTGGTGAGAGGTCGATCCTTATCATGAATCTCCACAACTTCATTACCTCCAGGGCGAACACGCTGCTGCAACTCAAATACTTGCTCTACATCCTCAGGATGAATAAAAATAGATGCATTTTCAGTCGAGTAAACGCTGTCATCATCACCAATGAGGCTATCCCTAACTCCTTTATGCGTTCCCGGCAAGAACACGAAATTCTGACCTTTCGGACCGCTCGCTTTACCCTTTTCCCATGTGACAAGAACTTTATACTCGTCTCTATATGGAGTGTTATCGATATGTAGCATATTATCTTGTGCACGAACACTAATTGGCCCGGCATCTTTTGCTCGTGCATCAACTATACGGATTGCACCGCCAACTCTTTCGGAAATAAGTGCCATAGCAAGAGGATGCAAAAACGCTCCATTAAACTCATCATTCGAGAGAAATTCAGGCTGGTTGCGTAGGTTAGCGTAACTATGCAAGAGACTCGTGCTGCCATCTTTTTCCATAAGTTCATCGTAATCATTTACGAGAGTCGAGAAACTTTTACGATCAATCAAGTCGCCAAAAACAGCCGCTCCATCTTCTTGAATAACAGAAGTCAGCTGATTAAATTGAGTCAGAATTTCATGAGCCCGATCTTCGCCATACACTTCAGTCCATGCTGTCAGCAACCCACTCCTGAGATTATCCCTATATGCGTTTTTGCGTTCTTGGTCCCCAAGCCGCGCATAAAGCTCTGGAGCCTGCACTTCTTCTGGTAGGACGAGCTGAGGGCGTATAGTTGTTGCGGGCACTCTCTCGGCGAGAAGGGCATTGACTTGCTCATTTGTTAGATCCGTGAGGTCCATCAGTACACTGCGAGTCTCATACTCTCCTGATGTCGTATCATGATCAGCACCGACAAACAATTCGTCGCTTGTTGTTGCACGAAGCCCTAATCTCGAAATAATTTCTTTTCTTCTTTTTGGATCTAGCTCGGCGCTATCCAACTCAAATTTTGTAGTATGTTGTTCGTTACCTCGTCGCGAGACCATGGGCCGCCTTCCTGGTTATGTTTAGATACCATTACGCAGTATATAGGCGTGCGTGCATGGACGGCATTGTTTGACGCATAGAACTGGACCTAGTTAACTAAAAGCTAATAAAGCGTTGTTTTATTGGGCCATCAAAACAATTTCTTCTAGCCCCGGTACTAATTCATGCAAAGGGAGTCGCCCCGTGCTAAAGTATGCTGCCTTTTCTATATCTGAACCGTTTCCTATTTCGAGCAATGTGCCTACCACAACTTCAACTCTGTAAAATAATCGCTGCTTAAAAGCGTCGGCTTGTTGTGCGACGTAACGAAAATCACCAGCTATACCCAGGTCTGTTTCTTCCAAAAACTCACGGCGTAGCGTCTCTTCATATGTTTCAGCGCCTTCAACACCACCACCAGGAAACCCCCAGAGATGCGAATGAGCATCTTTCACAAGCAGCACTTCACCTTGAGCATTAAAGTATACGCCGTAGATACTTACAGTTTGAGCCATGCTGACTCTTCATCCATAAAAAACAGCGCGACCGCCGCCATCAACAGCCCGACATCCCGAAATGTAATCACAAACTGATTCAAGCTCGATACGACAATCCCCGCGAGTGTCAGCGCGCTTAACGCTGCAGCAGCTTTACGGAACTTGCCACTCACGAGTAGTAGACCCAAAATAATTTCATAGACGGCAATAAACTTAATCGCCACATCCAGCGCGATAAAGTTGCCCATAAACTGCGGCA
>CAZBLZ010000048.1:0-5779 GCA_964493045.1 uncultured Candidatus Saccharibacteria bacterium | reverse complement strand
ACACAAGGTTCTCATCCTTGCAATCCGGGTTCGATTCCCGGTAAGGTCACCAAAGGCATATTTTTATCACTTATAGCCCCCGATTCACCCAATTCTAATCTGTAGAGTGGGCTGATATCGGGGGTTATAAAGTTGTGACCCTTGATGTAGTAGGCGAAACCGTTCGGGAATACTAGCTCTTGATACGCTTGCCTTAACCCCAGCGGGGCGTCCTGCCAATGCGTGCTAATGTCAGCCATAAAGCTAAGTGCCTGGTCAATACTACCCTCACTTATGCTTTGCTTTCTTTCAACCTTGTCTAGCTCAAGCTCAAGAACCAATCGGTTCGCCTCTGCTTCACGCATTGCCGCCTTTTTGTCTGATTCCGAGATCTTGTCATTAATGAATTTGTTCAGAATCTTTTGCCTATAGGCATCGTTAGTGTCCAGTGCATCCCGTATGCGGCTAAGTTCTTGATTGATGCCACCCAACTCCTGCTTAACTTGACGCTTCAGCAGCTCCCTTAGGAGTCGCGTCGTTCCCTTGGTCGGCGTTATATACTTAAGCAGCTCTTCAAATTGCACGTGCAAGGTCTTTGCCATGATAGAGCCAGACTTAGCACAAGAAGGTCGATGACAGTAGTATCGCGGGCTATTCTTCGGCCTAGAGGCAGTCATGTACTCATTACACTGCGAACAGCGAACGAACCGTCGCAGCGGAAATAGCTCGTTAATCTTTTGATGCTTGAGCCCAATAAGATAGTCCTTATTCTTCATCTTGAAGATGAGCTGGTTCTGCTCGAACACCTCTCGCGTGATAAGTGGCTCATGTTTGCCCTCAATCCGTTCGTAGTTAGTAAACTTGTCACACACATAACCCGCATAGAGAGGGTTAGTGATAAGATTATGGACGACTTCTTGAGTGAGCGGTTTTCCAGTTCCGCTCGTAAGACCAAGTGATTCTGTGTACCGCGTTAACTGCGCCTCATTCATATCACCACGGTTCCAGCGCATAAGCACATTCTTTATTTGCGGCGCTTCGTGACTAAGTTTTAGCGATGGGCGAGGCTTCCCTTCGTCGTTATTAATCTTGTATTTCTCATAGCCACGTGGAGGCTTATGCTGCCAGAAGCCTTGCTGCGCAATACGCGTCATGTTATCAATAACCATCTCTTGCTTGATATTATTATCTAACTGGGCAACACCGACATATAGATTCTCCATGAAACGGCCCATAGGTGAGTCGTCAAAAGGCTCCGTTGCCGAGCGTATCTGAATCCCTTTTGAAGCGAGGACTGAACGAATGCCTGTAATGTAGGATTCTACGTCGCGACTCGCTCGTGACATCTTGTAGACGAGGACATAGTCAATCTGCCCCTTCATCTTGATAGCCATCTTCAAAAGATTTTGCAGCTCGTCACGGTCGGTATTTTTACCACTTTTAGCCTCATCTTTGAACCATTTGGTCACTTCTATGTTGTTGGCGGCGGCATACTTTTCAATGGACGCCTTCTGGTTGGCGATGGACTCACCCTTCATCTGCTTCTTATCTGAGATACGAAGGTATCCTAGAGCTTTCCTTGGATTTGTAGTCTCGGTAAATTGCTGCATAATGTTACTGCTTTCAATTATAAATGCATTTTGTGCAAATTTATGTTATTTGATAAAAAAATAGCTAGCTCGTTATGGTACAAGATCTCTCGCGCAATGTCTCCATCGCTCATAACGTGTGCTTCTGTGCCTAGTAATTTTCGCGCTTCACCAATTGATATTGGCAAAGCTCGTAGCTGCGCTACTGATAATTGGGGCTTCTTATTTTCGTGCGCCATAAATACACCACTCCTTGGGTGGGTTAATGATAGTAAATTAAGAGAGAATAACCCGTGCGAGACAGGCGAGTATTAGCATGCGACAGTCACACAATTCATCGACAATAGTCGCGATATCAGCTCCCCCTAACCAACCTGTTAACCGCTCTCATTCGGTCTCTCAAATTCGAACCTTTCTTATGCGCCAGTATATAAATGCCACTTTTGTTTGTCTACACTTTTTTGAAGGAAAAATGCTACATATAGCGCTCACTTACTATTTTTAGTGCTATATATAGCGTATAATGCGCCCCTGAGCTCACCAGAGAGCCTGTGACGCATTTTAAGGCTAAAGACGGGGCTATACTCATATACGTTTTCTACAACGATTTTAGCCCCCTGTTTTTCGAGTTTTGTGTTTTTTCAGCTTTGCACTTATAATTGACCCCAAGTAGCCTTAGCTACCCCGACCTAGAGCCGCCGCAAGGACAGGTATGGTCACTAAAATCTATCAGGAAATAACAGCTCGTCGTCAGAGCCTATTTCCTGATAGTTGCGACCGAAAGGTCGTAGGTGACATTTATGTCATCGCTGGCGGCGAGCTTTTTTGTTTGCCGCCAATAATCAACCAACTACAGAAGGAGCGTGGATTAATGGACTCATCACTCAATCATTTAGTTAACAGCACCAGCCAAGCGGTCGACAACGCGAATCAGGCGACGGCTATCAATGAATGGATTTTATTCACTTTTGTTGTCATTGTGCCGTTCGCATTTGTTATTGCTTTACTTATATTTACGTTTTCAAGGCTAGGTAGGCTGAAATGCCCAAAATGCGGCAATATGAGCCGTAACAAAGTGGGTGCTATAGAGGTAGTGCAGACCGTTGTAGGCAACAAAACGATAGTCACGAAACAGCGCGCTATAATTTGCAGCAAATGTAAGCACGAATTCGCAATTGACCCAGCGTAAGAGCCTTGAGGAGCTGGTTACAGCGGAGACCGACACTAATTCACTGAAGGATATACAGCTTATCCAGCAGATTAAAATCGCTCTCTGGGAGACATACGACCCCAATGACGACCTTATATATCCAACCGTTAACAATTGGGACGATTTGCTCGCGGAGACAATCGAAAACACCAGCTACAGTTCGCTTACAAAAGATGAGGTACTGAGCATACTATTTGGGCTGGACCATCGAAACCGCATCGTTGAAGGCTTGTGGTGGTCAATGTTTGAATGCGGTGTAACGCGAAAACTACTACAGCAGCTACTCGCGCTAGATACAGATAAACACTGATATACTCGGTTATTACTCGAATTAGTTCGAGTAAAGACAGCTTCGCAAAGACTGCAACATTACCAATAAACCAAGCTTACCGACTAGCCTAAGTGCTCGATACCCTTAATGACATCTACAACCTTACCGACTACTTCATAATAGTCCATATCTTCGGCGGCAATAATTATAGGTGGGCGGCTTCTGCTCGACTCTGACACCAATACAACACGCTCATGCGTCTTATCAACATATAGTCGCTTAATGTTTGCTAAGCTATCAAATATCGACACAATGTAGTCACCATCCGATACATCAGATGCATTACACTTACGAACTAAAACGTAGTCTGAGTCCTCCACAGACTTTCCGTTAATAGTAGCCATGTTCATAGAGTCACCTTTAGCCTTCAGGGCATACAGGTTTTTAGTGTTTACAAAATGAGTCATTCTGGGGGAGATCGACAAATATCCCTGCACTTGACCGGAGGCAAGCATCATAGCCTCGCCACAATCCGCCTCACCCATAAAAGGAATTGTCAGCAGATTGCCCCTTGCAGAGCCCGCCGGTGGCACAAGAAGCCCGGCGGCATTCTCAACAAGGTATCCTTCGTGAAGGAGGTGGTTAAGATGATGCCTAACCTGAGCGGCATGCCGAACGCCAATCCGTTCTCCCGTCTTGCGCAGCGACATGTTTGCAATATCCTCGTGCTCAGCAAGAGCTAAAAGTCGTCTTTGAATTTCATGCATTACTGGTATTATACCAAGGATACTCATTACTGTACAGAAACTTTACGGAAAAACTTTACACTTGAGGTCTCATCGGATATAGTAGGAGGTAACTTACGAGGTTCGCCTCTCAACTGGGGGTAAGTTAATAAGCGCTATGGCTCACAAGCGGGGGAATAATACCTAACGAAGACCCTCGAAACAAACTAATAACTCAGTCGCTCAACTAAGCGCGACAGACAGGAAACAGAGGTACTATATGTATAGCAACAACTACGGCAAGAAATCGCTCTTCAGCTCGCAAACCTTCCACAGCTACCAAGCAGACGTTATTGAACGTCTCAAGGGGGAGATCGAGACCTTAAGTCTTGAAGAATTGAAGAGTGAAAAGAAGAAGAAAGCCATGATTGCAGGTGCAACACGCACCGTGCCATCTGTCGATTGGACCAAGATTGAGATGATCAAAAAGGAAGAGAGAACTCAGCGGAGTGACGATGGAGTCTGGGGACCAAGGACGTACAAAGTGACAGTCTGCACCTTTGAAGCTCCATATACAGGCGACCAAGTACTGTTTACCATTTCCCCCAACCAACGACGATTATCGGACGACGAGGTAGACGTGAATTACAATGGCACTATCAGATTTGAACTAACCGCTTCCGAAAACACCGAACAAAACAAAGCAGACCTCAAGCGTGCACAGGATAATATAGATTTTAACCTGGGCTATTTACAAAATGACATTACTGGATACAACGCCAGCCTTGAAGAGACGGTTAACAACCTCCTGGAACGACGCATTGCCGAACTAGATAAACATTCTTCACAGGCTGAATCATTCGGCGTGCCTATCCGGAGCAACCTAAGCAATGGCTGACAAAGAGGAAGTGAGCCGTATCCGCAGCGAACTAGATGACGTGTTAAATAAAGGGAAAGGACCTGCTTTTTTAAAATTTGCATTAGCAGTAGTGAGTGGCATGGCATCAACTGCAGGCACTACTATAGGCGCAACTGCAGGGAGTCCCGACACCGGAGGGGCTTTGGGTAGTGCAGCGGGAGGTATTATAGATGGCGCGAATAACTATTGGTCTGACAAGGAACAAACTGAAGTCAACAATCTCTTCAATACATGGCTAAGGCTTCAGGAAGAGCAGATGCGCGAAATTGGCCTAACAATGGTTGAGGTAGTGGAACGACTTGATATGCAGGATGTGACTATTAAAGAACGGCTTCAGAGCCCAGAGTATCTGAAGCTGCTCAAAAAATGCTTCCGCGACTGGTCACTGGCTGAAAGTGAAGAGAAGCGTGCACTCGTGAGAAATCTGCTCATAAGTGCTGCAGCTAGCCGCATTACAACTGACGATGTTGTGCGTCTTTTTGTAGACTGGATTGATAAGTACTCAGACCTGCATTTCAAAACCATCCGTTCGATCTACAACCACGGCGGTATCAATCGACGAGATATGTGGCTAAGTATGTACAGATCCACAGAACTCCCAAGAGAAGATTCTCCTGAAGCCGATCTTTTTAAGCTAGTCATCCAGGACCTAAACCTCGGGCACATCATTCGCCAACACCGAGCTAAAGATGGTTATGGTAATTTCATCAAAGCCACTCCAAAAAAGGGCTCTGGAAATAGCTATGTGTCAGCTTTTGACTCTGTTAAGAGATACGAACTCACGGAGCTTGGCATGCAATTCTATCACTACGCAATGAGTGAGTACACTGTAAAGCTAGGTGCCGGCACAGAAGATCAACAAAGCACCAAACCCCGAGCTCCACTGGTTACAATGTAGTTCTGTTCTAGAAGGGGGGAGTACGCGCATATCAGCTTACTTCTAACAGATTAGACCCAGAGGTGATTCTACGCATAACATCATTCCAGCGTACTATTTCCACCACTACTTGACTATAAAGCGAAGGGTCAAGGGTCACCAAAGAAAGAACGTCACCATTTGGTGGCGTTCTTTCTTTGGGCGAATTT
>CAZBLZ010000047.1:0-6030 GCA_964493045.1 uncultured Candidatus Saccharibacteria bacterium | reverse complement strand
ACGTGTTTGAGTGTATTGCCTTCTATGGTCTTGTCTATTTGCCCAATTGACTGTTCATCCATACCCATCCCCTTATTCTGCTATTATTAAAGCTGAAACTAACAGAAAAGTCGAGACGCTTATGAATATACGCAAACTTGTGAAGAAAATGGTGCCGAGTGGTTTATTTGGTATGATCGCTCCTTATGGGCACTTACTCGAGGCGGTGGTATATAACTGTGCATACGGCTTTCCGGCGCGCAAGATGAAAGTGATCGGAATTACCGGTACAAACGGCAAGACTACGACGAGCTTTATTGTGCATCGTATGTTGAACGATGCTGGACGCAAGGCAGGTCTTATGACCACAGTCGCATGGGCGATTGGCGATGACGTGCAGTTGCAGACACAGCACATGACAAATGTACCTATACCACTGCTCATGAAACGCCTTAAGCAAATGAAGGCTGAAGGTGTGGAATGGCTAGTACTCGAAACTACAAGTCATGCGCTGGCGCAGTATCGGACATGGGGCGTGCCATACAGTGTGGCGGTGCTGACAAATATTACACATGAACACTTGGATTATCACAAAACTTTTGAACGATATGTGACAGCTAAGCAGCGTTTGTTCAAACTTGTACAAAAAAATAAGCGTGGGCTACAAATGGGTATTGCTAATGCCGATGACCAGAACGGGGCAAGCTTTGCGAGTGTGACACAAAACTCAATATTGTATGGCGTGGAAGCTGGTCAAGTACGAGCGACTAATATTGTTATGAATGCTGAAGGCGTGAGCTATCAGACTGAAATTAGCGGTGAGAAGTATCATATTACGAGTCACCTGCCGGGTAGTTTCAATGTCTATAACACCTTAGCAGCTGTCTGTGTTGGCGAAGCGGTTGGTTTGAACCGTGTTGAAATTGAAAAGGGGATAGCTGCACTCTCTGGAGTAGCTGGTCGTATGGAGCCGGTATCTGTGGGGCAGAAGTTTTCGGTAGTGGTAGATTATGCGCATACTGAAGATGCTCTCGAAAATGTACTCAGTGCTCTACGGGAATCAACCAAGGGTCGTTTGATGGTAGTGTTCGGTGCGACAGGTGACCGTGACAAGAGCAAACGTGAGCCTATGGGTACAGTCGCAGCGCGTCTAGCTGACAAGATTTATCTGACAGATGATGAAACATATACTGAAGATCCAGACGTAATCAGGGAGGCTGTTATGCGTGGCATTATTGCCGGAGAGGGTGAAAATAAGACTAAAGTCATATCTGATCGCCTAGAAGCAATTCGAACCGCATTTAAGGAAGCTCGACCCGGTGATGCCGTCCTACTCGCTGGTATTGGACATCAAGACTACCGGGCGATGGGCGGTGAGAAGATGCTATGGGATGAACGCGAAGTTGCAAGGAAGCTGTTAGCAGAATTGGCACGAAGTTAGCTAAAACGAAAAAACCGGACTCTAATTATGCTGTGATGCCCGTGAAGGCAGAGACTAAAGTCTCGGGCATATAGAAGAATCCGGGATCCGGAGGCTGCACGTGTGTGCTTTCTACTGCACGCACACCCTCCGTTCCCGTTCCGCGACATTTCTAAGGCTGTAGCAGAGGTGCTACGGCTCTTCGAATTGCACCAGTGATCATCGGCTTAGCTGCGGTGACTGATCGCTCCTCGTCACCTTTCCGACACCCCCTCGTTTGAGTCACTGTACACTCGAGACTATGCTCGGGTGTGAGAATCGCACTGTTTCTGAGGCGCAGTTTCCTGACCGCTGTGAGAGCAGCGGCTCTCTGTCTGTTGGTCAGGTGTGCGAGCGGAACAATGATCGTACCGCCTCTGATCGTAGGCCTCAGTTTGATCTTAGGTGCGGACGAGCTCACCAACATTCCTTCCATGGGGAACGGGAATATATATGATAGCATGTGAAAATTCTTATGCTCCAGGAGCAATATATATCTGTTGACGAGCAATTAGCACTCGTCTATAGTGAGTGCTGACGCGCGCGTAGATAAACCTGCGAGCGTTTTCGATTAACGGAGGAGGATTTGACATGAGTGTACCAATTCAGCCACTCGCTGATTATGTAGTGGCCCAAACCGAAGAAGCAGCGACTAAGACCGCTAGCGGACTGTATCTGCCAGGTGGAGCGCAAGAGAAGCCAAAAGTTGCGAAGATTGTAGCAGTTGGCACCGCCGTAAAGGGCGTTAAAGTGGGCGATAAGATCATCTATAAAAGCTATTCTCAAACTGAGATCAAGGTAGATGCAACCGAATACCTGCTCGTTAAAGAAGAAGATATTTTAGCAACCGTTAAGTAAAGGATTTTATCGATGGCAAAGAAAGTTTTTTATGATGATGATGCTCGCCGCCGTGTGCTTGCGGGTGCAGAAATTTTATACAACGCCGTAAAGACAACTATGGGTCCAAAAGGCCGCAACGTAGTTATTTCTAAGTCTTACGGCGCACCAAGCGTGACTCACGATGGTGTTACTGTAGCTAAAGGCGTAGAAATCGCTGATGTTGATGACGAAACCTTAGGATACAAAGTTGGCGCAGAACTCATTAAGCAGGCAGCCAACAAGATGAATGATGTTGCCGGCGACGGTACAACTACCGTTACCGTTCTGACCTACCATATCCTGAACGAAGCCAATAAATTGATTGCAGCAGGGCACAACCCAATGCTACTTCGCAAGGGCTTGGAAGCGGCCGCAGCAGACGTCGAAGCTCGTTTGCAAGGTCTAGCTGAAGACATCCAAGGTAACAAGAAGCGCGTAGCTGAAGTCGGTACGATCTCGGCTGGCGATGCAGCAATTGGTGACCTGATTGCTGACGTAATTGAAAAGATCGGTAAAGACGGGGTGGTTACGGTTGAAGAAGGCCGTGGTTTGACGCTTGAGAGTGAAGTGGTTGAAGGCTTTACCTTTGACCGGGGCTTCGTAAGTCCATACATGGCGACCGATACCTCACGAATGGAAGCGGTTTATGAAAAACCTGCAGTTGTGATTACTGACAAGAAGGTCGGTAGTGTGCAGGAATTCTTACCACTACTCGAGAAGCTTGCTCAGGCTGGCAAGAAAGATCTCGTCCTGATCGCAGAAGACGTTGAAGGTGAAGCACTCGGCACCCTAATCCTAAACCGCCTGAAAGGTGTATTTAACACCGTAGCTGTCAAGGCTCCAGCGTTTGGTGATCGCCGCAAGGACATGCTAAACGATATTGCAATTTTGACCGGTGCTCAGGTTATTACCGAAGACCGTGGCATGACATTCGAAAATGTTGATCTCGACGTTGTAGGTACGGCTCGCAAGGTGATTGTTACTAAAGACGAGACGACCATTATCGAAGGCGCTGGTTCTGCGTCTGACGTTAAGGATCGGATTGAACAAATCGTAGTGCAGGCTGATGCCTCTACAAGCGAGTACGATAAGGAGAACTTCGAAAAACGTCGTGCAGCTCTGAGTGGTAAGGTTGCAGTGATCAAAGTCGGTGGTGCGACTGAAACTGAAATTGAAGAAAAGAAGTACCGTGTCGATGATGCTGTAGCCGCTGTAAAAGCTGCACTATCTGAAGGTATTGTGCCTGGTGGTGGCGTAACGCTAGTAAACTTGAGCGCCAGCCTTTCAACGGATGATGCTGATGACTCTGTTGCTGCGGGCAAGGCATTGCTTGTTAAGGCTCTGGAGCAACCATTCCGAATCCTTATGACCAACTCAGGTCTTAATGCTGATGAGTGGCTACCACAGGTCAAGAAAGCGAAAGCAGGACAGGGTGTAAACGTAAACAGCCCAAGTAAGCTCGTAGATCTGAAGGCTGCCGGCGTCGTGGATCCTGTTGCGGTTACTAAGCAAGCGGTACAGAACGCGACCAGCATTGCTGGTACTAGTATGACCATGGGCGCACTTGTAGTTGAAGTACCTGAGCCTAAGGCAGCTGCCGGTGGTGGTATGCCTGATATGGGCGGCATGGGAATGATGTAGTTGTATGAGAGAGCCAATATTGGCTCTCTCAACAGATGGGTTGATGGAACCCGTTCTCGGCTTATATAAAATAGACCCTTGGAGTTAATCCAAGGGTCTATTTTATTGGTTCAGAATGACCTAGTGTTTCGAAGCCCCACCATAGGCTGAGGCTCCATACCCGAGAGGACTTCCGCCGGAGACATGCGGATGAGTGCTCAGGGATTTACCTGTCAACATCTTAACGATAGTGCCGAAGCCAAAGATAGAAGCAACGGCAAGTCCGGACATGCCAAGAAACTCCTTGCGGGAAACCTCTTTGTCCATAAGTTCTGCAACTCGTGTGTTCATACTATTATCCTAACTTTACTTTTTGTTTGTAGTTTTATTTTTTGTAGAGTCAGTACTAATTATAAGCAGGAGCTGAATGGTCGTCAAGGTTTATATTCACGGAGTTATATTTATACACCGGGCTGTGTTGTAAGATTGCCGGATATCGGAGTGGAAGCTTCTGGCGCCTCTGTTTGTATGGCGATAGGAGTTTGTATTGGCTGCGGAGCAGCAACAGCGACTGGAGTCGGTGTGGCTGGCACAGGAATCGGTGCCGCCTCGGCAACGTAAGACGTCGGAGGTTGGTCAAGTGGTGAAATATCCAACAGAGGAGGAACAGGGGGTAGGTCGGTTGCGACAAACTGTATGAGTGGGCGAGTCATGCGTTCTTGTTGTCGGGTAATGTCTTGTGAACGTAAGCTCTGCACTAATGGATCATCGTGTGACCTGTTTACGAACCAAATAAGGCCAATGCCAACCTGGTACATGATGATAAGCGGTACGACTACAAGCATCTGGTCGACAACATTAGGAGTAGGGTTCATGATGAACGCGACTATGAAAGCGCAGACAACCAGATGACGCTCGTATTTGAACAGGCCTTGAGGCTTTAAGGGCTTAATGCGATTGATAATAAACATAATAAGTGGCAACTGGAACATGAGCGCAGAGCCAAATAAGTACAGCGCTACGAAAGACATGTAGGACTGGATTGTGATAAGTGGGCGCACTTGAACGGTGGTGAATTGATGTAGTAAGAAATTAAGGGCTGAAGGTAGGCCGATAAAGTATCCAAATATTACACCGGCAAGCGCAGCAACGCCTGCTGATAGAGAAGACACGAACAAGAATTTACGAGTTGTGCCTTTCATAACTGGCCGAATGAACGCAAGTACGTGATACAAAATAACAGGAGTAGACACAACGAGGCCTATATCTAAACAGACACCAAATAAAAAGTTCATACCACCAAGCGGTGATGTATAGATAAAATGCTGACCGTGACTTGGCCGCAACAAAAGATTAACGATCTGGCGTTCCAAACCGTATGCAATCATGCTACCAACAGCAACACAGGCAGCGATATAGAAAAATCGCCGCCTGAGTTCGTGAATGTGCTCTATGAGTGGGATTTTCTCCGACTCTATTAGATTAGCTTTCGCTGCTGTGTGCTTGGCTTGTTTCTTTAGCTTTTTGTTCATCTCCACTCAAACCTTTTCGTAGCTCACGTGCTGAAGTACCTAAACTGCGGGATAATTCTGGCAGTTTCTTAGATCCAAAAAGTAGTAGTACGATAGCCAGTATAATAACCAAATCTGGCGTCGAAAGATCCAGGAATGCAAATTGTGAAAACATCGTTTCCCCTCGTTCTATTATTGCTATTACCTTTCTCCATGATATCATAAGCATATTGAACTGAACAGAATAAGGGCGCTTTAAAGTAGTGACAACACAGTATTATTTCACACCAGTATTCGCATCTACCTATGGGTCAGGGGCGTATAACACCGATGTCTACAATGGCAGTACTAGTACGGGGAGTGATGGTTCGACGGGCTCAGGATCGACTGGATCTAACTCTGCTGGTGGCGGTTTGAGCAACACCGGTATTGCAGTAATGGGTATTGTGACGCTAGCAGCGGTAATTCTACTTATAGCGATGGTGGTCCGGATCTGGAAGCGTCCAAGCAAACGCGTAGCCCAACAAGCCGAAGATACTGAGGGATAACTCAGAAACAAATATTACAAAATAGCCGCGGCTA
>CAZBLZ010000046.1:0-6382 GCA_964493045.1 uncultured Candidatus Saccharibacteria bacterium | reverse complement strand
CCACGACCCGCTGTTTACAAAACAGCCGCTCTAGCCACTGAGCTATGTCGGCACGTGTGTGCTCGGCTACCGCGATAGTGTACCAAAACAGGGGTTAAATGGCAACTATGTTATCGTAAAATGCTTAGCTTAGATAACAACGCGGCGAGGACGTAAAATGCGCTTTGGTCGACCCGCTGGAACGATCAGGTGCTTTAACTTCTCATTGATCATATCAGCTTCGGCCTGCATACCACGTTCTTCGTATGCTTGCATGAGTAGCGTATATGTCTCTTTGTTAGGTTCAAGTTCTACGGCACGTTCCAGGGCCTTGAACATTAACTTCTCATTGCCTAACTTCTCGTTCACTTTAGCGTAGGCTACGTGTCGAGCTGCTAGGCTCTCTTCTAGGTTCAGGGCCGCTTCGAAAGCGATACCAGCTTTTTCGTAGTTTTCTGTTTCATAATAAATAAGGCCTAGGTTGTGTAAAGAAGATGGCGTTGCTTCAATGCTGCTGGCGATCTCGAAACAGTCAATCGCATCGCGATATTCCTTCTGCTTGGCGTATAGAATACCTAGACGGTTATATGCAGCTGCATTCTTTTCGTCAATTTTGAGGATTGTGAGCAAAGCTTTTTCTGCTCGCAAGAAACGGTTTTCACGCATTCCTTGGTGGGCAATATCCCATAACTTGCCCATTCGATCTCCAACCTTGCGAGGGACGTCTTCGACATCGCTCGGATGGAGCCGAGTGCTGGCTATACCTAATAAACCAAAAATGGCGACGATAAGTAACTCATACATAAGCTGTACATGTAGTATAGCACACTAGAGTGCGAGCATAAGTTCGCTTAATACTAATTTTGCATTGCCATTTCGGGCGTATGCTTCCTGTGCAATATGCGCAGCTTGCAGGACTTCTTTCCATCGGTCCAACGATGGTGATTGTTTATTTGCAGCCGCATGAAGACTGGCAGTTGCTACTGCAGCCAAAGTCGCTACGAATTCTGCACCTTTATCCTTCTGCTTGGCGAGTGTCTCGACCATGAGGAGTCGGTCGTATGCTGTGCCGCCCAGTGCTTGCTTTACTCGTGTCACCACATCGTCAGCGGTCTTAGCCTGCAATAGATTTTCGACCTCGGCAATGTTACCATTTGCTCGCAAAATAGCGGATGAAATTGCTGCTTCGGCATGCCCTGCTGTCATAAAGTGCTTTCTTAGCGCTTCCGCATCCGGGGATGGTAGTTGCACTAACTGAACGCGTGACCTGATTGTGGTGAGTAGTCTCTCAGGGTGAGAACTCGTTAGTATGATTACTGAACCAACGGGAGGTTCTTCGAGAAGTTTGAGGAGCGCGTTTTGGGCTTCCGTGCCCATTGTGTCTGCGTCTTGCAATACGACTGTACGTGCCACTTTTGCCTTACCCGGTACGGCTAGTCTAAAGAACTCCGCCAACGTACGTATCTGTTCAATTGGAATTGAACCATTGTTTGGTGCAATCTCCCGGTAGTATGCTGCATTATCTAGGCTAGTGACGCCCAATAGTTGCATAGCGAATGCCTGTGCAATATGTGTTTTACCAGAGCCTGCAGCGCCCGTCAGTAAGAGTGCATGAGCCGGGTTTTTGAGTAATGCGTCAAGTTTACTGTTGGCGTTTGGGTGTAATATGAAGCCCGGTATGTTCATGAGACACGTTGCATAAATTCCGCTGGGATAGGCGCACTAAATACTTTTCGTTCATGCCCATGTACAATAGTGATCTCCAAAGACTCTGCATGTAGATACAATCGATCTGCAGGTTCGCCGTTGTACAGTGTATCCCCCACAATCGGGTGGTTTTGGTACGCTAGATGTACGCGCAATTGGTGAGTACGTCCTGTCTCGGGTTTCAGTTCAATGAGACTGTAACGACCATTGGTCTCAACTTGTTTATATGCAGTTAACGCATGCTTGCCCTGTGCTCCTACGCGGAATGTTGCAGGTGCCTTGGGATTACGTTCGATTGGCATATCAATAATCGCTTCAGTAGGGTTTAGCTCACCCTTGATTACTGCAGCATATGTCTTATGTACGTTACGTGTAGCGAATTGTTTCTGTAGCCAGCTCAGGGCTTCCGGCGTCTTAGCGCAGATCATGACTCCACTTGTAGCGCGGTCTAGGCGATGTACGATGCCACCGCGTTCGCCACTTAAGTCTGTAAGGCGGCTACGGAGCCACGTAGCTACGGTAGCTTCTGCATTAAAAGCACCCTTGCTGTGGCTCAATACTCCGATTGGTTTGTAGATAACCACGCAATCATCATCTTCGTAGAGTACTGGTAGGTCAATCTCAGGGATAACTCCAAGCTCAGCCATATCGTAATCTACGACAACTACATCGTCAGTACGCATTTTATAGCCAGATTTTGTTTGTACTGCGCCATTGACGGTAACTTTGCCTTCGTCAATTAGCCGAGCTGCAAAACCACGGCTCAAAGCTGGCAGCAACTCAACTACCTTCTGATCAAGTCGCTGAGCGCGGCTGATTTCGATATTACTCATTTAAGCTCGTAACCCAACGGCTTTTTGAACTTTGAGGAGTGTTGCGTTGGCTTGTGCGTTCATCTGGGCTTCATCTGCCTCGAGCTTAGCAAGTAGCTTTCTGTCATCAACTTTAGCGAGTCGTGTCTGGAAGTCGGTCAGGAACGTGCTAACAGCATCCGCCACCGCGACCTTAAGTGGACCGTATTGTTCTTGGCCGGCATATGCTGCGGTGACTTCAGCCAAGTCGTCACCGGTCGCAAGAGATAGAATCTGGAGTAGGTTCTTAATACCGGGCTGGTCTTGAGTGGCTAAGTCTATCTTACTGAAACTATCGGTTGCAGCGGATTTAATCTTTTTAGCTGCCATCTCAGGTTCATCACCAAGGAAGATCACCCCTTTGCCCGATTCATCACTTTTGCTCATCTTTTTAGTGGGGTTACCTAGATCTTTGATACGAAGGCCCTGTTCTTTGCCAAAGAATTCGTGTTGTTTCTTAACCTCTTCAGGTATAACAAACAACTCTTGTTCGAACTTACTGTTCATCCTTTGGGCTATATCTCGGGCGAACTCTAGATGTTGTGATTGATCGTCACCGACAGGAACGTAAGAAGCCCCGTATAATAGGATGTCTGCTGCCATTAGTACGGGGTAGTTAAATAAACCGACACTAGGCTCTTGAACATCTCCTATTGCATTTAAGGAGTTGAACAGTCTTAGATATTGCTCGATTACACCTTTATCTACGTCTTTACCGTTGATCTTCGAGTTAGTGATGTCTAAACTCTTTAGATCTTCGCCTCTGAGGTCATTAAGTCTTCGTATATCTCTTAGGGTATCGTTAGCGATGTCGTAGTTCTTTGATTTATCTTTGAACTGAGTCATGCGGCTCATCTGACCGAAGCCAGTGAAACAGTCTAAAATCCATGTTAGCTCGGAATGTGCCGGTACATAACTTTGGCGGTAAATGTGAATATTTGGGTGGTCAAGCGGTAAGCCGGCTGCAGCGAACAAGCGAACATTATGCAAGATCTGGTCGTGTAGCTGGTTGTGATCTATGGGCGTCGTGAAGCTATGTAGATCAGGTACGAATAGGTTGATCTCATAATCGTCAGCATGGTTTTTAGCCATATCGATTAGTGGCAATAGCGCCCCAAAATAGTTGCCGATATGTAGATCGTTGTTGGCACGAAGGCCGGTCAAAATTACTGGTTTACTCATATTACTCCTTATTATAGCTTATCTTCGGTCAGAGTGTCAGGATTGGTCTGTATTTACGCTATCTTCACCGCCTCCTAGGATTACTAGGCCTAGGAATTCTGCAATTTCTATAGGTTGGCGATGGTCTTCAAGGTCGGTGACTACGTTTGCCTCGGTTAGTAGCTGCTGTGCTTCGTGATTATTCATTGATTGTCTCCTAAAATGTTAATTAAAAAACCGCCTTTCGTGGCGGTCTTTTCTATATTTTCGACTAGAGTATATTTATGCAAACATACGGGAAAAACCGTCACGAGAAGTGTCGGTAAACCAATATGCACTAGCTTGCATTAAAATTTTCATTGTCTTAATCATATCACACTGAACCGTCTCTGTTTAATTAGCTGCGTATAACTGTTGGGACCGAAGCTTAGCACGTCTTTCAACCGTTTCCGTAAGGTGTCTCAGTGCGCGCTTTACATCTGAGTTGCGATGACTCTTGCGTGTCGGTAGCTCCAGTATGTTTGGCTCACCTTCGTTACATGTAATGTACGGAGGTAGTCGGTGTCTTGTGGTCAGGCGTGCGGTAGTAGCTGCGTCAGGAATTATGAGCCCGTTCTTTTTACTCTCGTCGATTAACTCATGAAACGGAACATCAGAATGACTACCTATATTGATTACCAAATCTGGCTCTTTCAAGGGGCGTGGCTCATCCTCTAGTGGGTGGACTGTGCCATGTGTGTACTGCATCATAATATGAGCAGCTAAGTATGCTATATGATCAGTTCCTCGCCTCCTAGCAGAGGCTGCTAGACGTTCTTCTGCAGGGTGCCCTGAGATGAGTTCTTTCATCTGTGATATAACGATCGGAGAGAGCTCCTCTGTAGTATCACGCAAAAAGGTGACCCGGTCTCCGCAAAGATCAGTAAAGTATGCAAGAATGCTCAGGTGAGCAATATCCCTTATTGTTTCAATGGTCCTAGCGCTCTCCTCCTGCGGTATACCGTTCACGCGCTCACCTGTGTTCGGCGTGAATACAAACTGAAGCTGGCTCTCAGGGAAGTGTGTTTCCGCCACATGTGCGCCAGCTGCAATATAGCCGAGCGATCTAAATGGTGCTTCGGTTGTTGCTCCAAAGCAAAAGCGGATGGCTGTATTTTCCCCGCCTGTTTCGAGCGCTTGAACAATTGCATCGTGTCCGTTACCAATGCCGCTAATATAGGCACCCGGGTCTTCTAATAGAGTTTCTAGTTGAGGCATAGGTACTAATGTAACAAATCAGCCGCTAGGTACCAAAAAAGCCGCTCGAAAAATTCGAGCGGCTTTTGTCGTAAAGACAAAGATGCCTTAACGCTTGGTAAACTGGCGCTGTTTGCGAGCACCCTTGAGGCCGAACTTCTTGCGTTCGCGTTCACGAGGATCGCGCTTCAAGAGTTCTGCACGCTTCAAGGTACTGCGGTAATCGCCGTTCATTTCAGTCAAAGCCTTAGCAATACCTAAACGGATTGCGTCAACTTGACCTGCATGACCACCACCAGTAACTACGACAGTAACGTCGTAATCAGTTACAGGTAGTTCAAGCGTAGTGAAAGGCTTGGTTAGCTCAGCAAGTAAAGTCTTGCTGTCAGCCAAGTATTCACTTGCAGACTTGCTGTTTACAGTAATGTTACCTTTGCCCTTAAGGACGCGTACACGAGCAGTTGCGCTCTTGCGGCGACCCAAAGCGTAGTAATAGTTCTGTGCTTTAGTTTCAGCCATTATTTAGCTCCTTTCACGCTGATAGCTTCAGGCTTCTGAGCAGCGTGGTTGTGTTCTGGGCCAGCATAGATCTTAAGACGAGCTAGGCGTGGGTCACGTAGCTTGTTGACTGGCAACATGCCACGAACAGCGTCGTGGATAGCGCGTTCTGGGGTACGACCAGATAGGACGTCCTTCAAACTTGCTTCCTTAAGACCGCCTGGGTAGCCACTGTGGCGGTAGTACATTTTGTCTTCCATCTTGTTGCCAGTAACTTTAACGTTACCAGCGTTGATGACGACTACGAAGTCGCCACAGTCGATGTGCTGTGTAAATTGTGGCTTGCCTTTGCCAGTTAGTAGCGTTGCAATTTTAGTTGCAGTGCGGCCTAATGGTGCTTCAGCGGCGTCGATGACATACCATTTGCGGGTAACGTCTGATGGTTTTGCGCTATAGGTTGTCATTATTTCGTCTCCTCTTTGGCTGCTGCTTTTGCGACAGGAGCCTCTTTGAGGTCGTCTACAAAGCTTACGCGAGCCATTTCAGCGTTGTCGCCGCGACGTGGAGTCGTACGTACAATGCGGAAGTAACCACTGTTGCGACTACCAAGTTTTGGTGTAATGTCGTCAACTAGCTTGTGAGCAGTACTTACGGTCTGGAGAGCTGAGATCACTTGACGGCGGTTGTGAAGGTCGCCCTTCTTAGCCTTAGTGATTAGCTTTTCTACGTAAGGTACTACGGCTTTCGCCTTTGGTAGTGTTGTTTCGATTGATTCGTGAATGATCAGCGATTCAGCCAAACCCTTAATCAGGGCTTCGCGCTGGTCGCGTTCACGATGGAACTTAGTTCCTTGATATCCGTGCCTGTGCATGTTTAGAGCTCCAACTCCGCCAATTTGTCTTTAACTTCGTCGAGTGCTTTGCTGCCAAAGCCCTTGAGGTCGCGTAGTT
>CAZBLZ010000045.1:0-6719 GCA_964493045.1 uncultured Candidatus Saccharibacteria bacterium | reverse complement strand
ACTCGAATGGGAAATATAAATATTCATACTACTAATAATAACAGCTACCGACATGCGAAACCTTGATACAGAGCATTAACACGAAATACATTCGTGATGATAAAATAGGAAGAACACAAGGAGGATGCATGGTAGCCGAAAATAAGTTCAATGATTTACAAGCACTGTTTATCAACTGCTCTATTAAAAAAGATAAGAAGGGGTCGCACACCCAATTCCTTATCGATAAGGTTGCCGGCATTATGGAGAGTGAGGGCGTAACTGTTGATCACGTATATGCGCTCGACCACGACATCGCTTTTGGCATGATAAAGGACGGGAAAGAAGAAGGCCAGAAAGACGAGTGGCCTGAGATCCAAAAACGCATACTTAACGCCGATATTTTGATAATTGGCACGCCAATCTGGTTGGGCGACAAATCTAGCGTCGCATCACTAGTGGTAGAGCGTATGTATGCCTACAGTGGTGATCGCAATAACAAAGGCCAGTATATTTACTATGGTAAGACCGCTGGCTGCGTTGTAACAGGCAACGAAGATGGGGTCAAACACTGCGCTCGCGACATCCTTTATGCAATGCAGCACATTGGATACATGATTCCTCCGCAGGCTGACTGCGGGTGGATAGGTGAAGCTGGGCCTGGTCCAAGTTACGGCGACGTCGTAAAAGGACAAGATACTCCGGTTGGATTTGGAAATGATTTTACTAATCGCAATGCTACGTTCATGGCATGGAATCTAATGCATACCGCAGCTATGCTAAAAAAATCAGACGGTCTGCCCGCCGTCGGCAACACGACAGACGGTTGGGAACATGTAGCAAACGCAAAGCATCAGAATCCCGAATACAGATAAACACATAAAACTTACGCCATATCTAGGCAAAGAAAGAGTCGAGACTCATCGCCTGGCTATCTCGTATTGTCGCTGCTACCAAAAGCACCCACAACCCTTGCAAAGTAAGGGGTACACGGCATAGAATGGTTATAGCCTCTATTTCCAGAGGTGAATACGACACTAGGGAGTGGACACGTGTCCTCAACCATCACCCGCGGCGCCGACCTCGGCGTCGCATTGAGCCAGATCGGCGAGATCCTCGCCGATCACGGGCTGCAGGAACAGCTCGTCGTACTGGTACGGCCGATCGCCGTACCGGCCGACCACGCTCTGGTCATGGAGTCGCGCCACGTCAGCCAGCTGACGGGCGAGGACGTCCTGTACGACACGCAGGCGCTGCCGACGGACGACCCGACGGGTCAGCTCAGCAAGCGCTTCGCCGGACCGTACTGCGTGGCTGTGAACCACACCGGCGACTCCAAGCACATGATGGGCGCCAGTGACACCACCGACGCCAGCTGAGAGCTTCACCGCTCTCCTGAACCCCGTGTGGTTGGCGGCCCTTCAGTTGCCGCATACGCCACACGGGGTTCTGCACCGGCAGAGCGGCATTTCAACCGCTCTGCTCGACAGCGTGTCAGCCCTCATTTTGAAGGGCCGGCCGCCCGATCGTCCGGTAGCACTCATCAATGGTGCCGATTTCCGTCGGGAAACCGACGAGGGCACCATCGAGGAGGTGTACGAGCAAGAGCACCGTACCCGCGTCTTCGAGCACATCGGCTTCTATGGCGGGGTGCTGTTGCGAGTCATCGCCAGGCTTTCAGAGCTGACAAACGGAAAGGTAGCGTGCAGCGCCTAGTAGATCGGGCTTACGAGGTGAGGATTCTATGGCTAATCTGCGCATCATTTGAGCTGTAGTTTCACCTCTAACACTAAGGTTATAAAAGAAGTTTCTGTCGCTTTGTTGCTCGTGCCATTGTTTAAGTCGTCCCATGAACCCACCCTGACTAGTATCACCCATCCCAAAGAAGTCACTCGCCCCCACTGCCACTATTTTTCTCGGTATCATACATTCAGTTTATCAAAATATAAGGTCACTAGAGATTAAAAACATAAATTTTGCACATTTACGTATATAATACGCAATAGAAAACGAAGGAGTACAAATAGAATGTCTGGTGAACGCTCAAGAATTATTGGGTTTGATGGAATTCATCGTTCCGGTAAAGGAACTCAGATCGACCGATTAGAAGTAAGCTTACATGAAAGTGATATTGCGCCATTAACTGTTCGCGGCGATGGAACACGCGACGGTAAGGGCGATACACCTGGCGACCCTCATAGCTCACTATGGCAAGAGCGGAGTAGACACTTACGTTCATCGGATGCAACACTTGATGATTGGCACGCCTCTTCGTATGACATCGTACACGAGCTTCACGACCACGCAACTTCTGGTCAATACCAAGCGATCTTAGCCGATAGAAGCCTCGTTTCTCGTGCAGCTCTCATGCTTCATGGTGGTGCAACTCCCGGTCGCAAAGGCTTTGACCTAGAAGAGCTCTATCCCGAACGTGAGCATATTCCTCGTAGCAAGCAAATAGACCTAAGGCATGTACTACCAGACATACTGTTTCACCTAGAAGCAGATACTCCTGACGTATTGATGTCTAGGCTGGAACCAGATGACCCAAAATATGACTTTAGAGCTCGCAATATTCAAACTACTTTCGAGGGCTATCATCGTGCTGCTAGGGTGTTGCCACCAGAAGTGCGAGATCGTCTTTATACTATAGACGCAGCTTTACCAGAAGATGTAGTGCATCAACGGATTGTAAACGCTTTAGGTGAGCGAGCTATATTTAATCTTGAGGCGTAGATATATCATCATGAACGACTCTAGTAGCGAAGGAGCCTAGATCAAGACTTTCTATTGGCGTTTCTTTTTGAAGTTCAAAAATCATAAAAATAGGTATTTTCTGATGTATCTCCCAGAAATTAGGTGCTACATCCTTAGCTTCTGGAATTGGTTTTGGCTCTCGTAGATCTACTACCTTAAATCCGCTCTTTCTAATCTCAGCAAAGATCTGTTCAAGTGGTCGATGGTAATATTGGACTGAAAATTCATCGAACCATTGGTCTTCAATTTTTCGTGGGTTTAGATAATCACCCGTAACCTCAGCTTCACCCGTTTGCCGGTATTTTGTATAGCCCATCATGAAACTACTTGCTTCAGGGGTTCTATCTAGCTCCGCGCCCCATTTAACAGGATGGTTTGTAGAAAATAAAAAGGTCCCGTCGTCGGTCATTGCCTTGTTGATGTTACGTAGAGTCGTCGTCCAATCTTCGACATAAGCAAGCGTAAGACTTGAATAGACAAAATCAAATGATCGTGGTGGAAAGTCCATAGCCTCCATATCGCCCACGAGAAAGTCCACACCAGGATGTCGTTGTCTCGCAACATCCACCATACCTTCTGCGATGTCAATCCCAACAACTTGATCCGCACCTTGGGCTAGCATATGACCACATTCTTCACCAGTTCCGCTGCCAACACATAGTACCTTTTTACCTCTGAGGTCGGGTAATTTTTCGTACATAGCAGGCTTTTCAAGGTAGGTTTGGGCGATATTATCACCACTATCTATTCTATCCGCCCACTGTTCGGCATATCGGCTATATGATGCAACAGTTCGTTCATCAGTACCCATTAGTTACTCCCTAAAAATTCAAGCCAATCCACCACACCTGTATGGACTCGTATCTTTCCTGATTCTATTGTCTTGTTTAAATTATACCTACTTTTTTCTCCAGGTAGACGTAAGCTGTCGTAGCCTTCTCGAAGGGGAGCTTGTTTTGCGAATTGTATAAAGTCTTCAACTTGCATTTCAAATTCTTTCATCGGCTGGAAGAATGATGGATCGATTGCTTGAAAGTAAAATGCATTTTGGTAGGGGTCCTTGAATGAGTCGTGAGATTTTACACCCATAAGCGGGCCACTGACAATCTGAAGCATGATTGCAAAACCAGAACCTTTAGACCCTCCAAAAACATCAACATATTTGCTCTTAAAGGGGTCGTTTGTATATCGACCCTTCTCCCCAAGAAATGTTTCGCTTGGTAGTTCCAAACCAAGAAGCCTATATAGCCACATCATATTTACCGGTGCTTTTGAAAAAGCTGCATCATAGACAATTGGCGTATCTTTGTAAGGAATACTAATGCTTAGAGGATTTGTGCCTACGACACCTGTAGCAGTTTCCGAAAGTGCTGTGAATGGCTCGGTTGAGGTTGTGAGGACGCCTATAAGCCCCGCTTCGGCAATCTTTTCAGTCCAGGTTGCTAATATGCCAAAACGTTGCGCGCCGGTGATCCCTACAATACCGACGCCGGTGTCCCTAGCTTTCCTGATAACTGTTTCTACACCTAAAAAAGCTGCCAGCGGACCGATTTCTCGTTGACCATCTATAAGAGCGATAGAAGGTGAATCTTTAGTCGATTGAGGCTCACCTAGGCGATCACTATAGAATTGAACATCCCAGCATAGTTTGCGAAGGCCATGTGTCTTTTTACCACTATATTCTGCGAAGATGTAGTGATTGGCAATCAAATTTACCTCGGACCTTTTTAGATGAGAAGCGTGGTTTTTAATCGTTGCATGAACTAGCTTCTCTAGTTCCTCGTGAGTAATCTCAATTTCTTCATCTGCGAAGCTCATGAATACTGGGCTTGCTGAATAGCGTTTAAAGAGTTCTTCCTTACTAAGAAAGGTCAGATCATTTTCAGTGTAACCAATAAGCTTTACTGCTTGGAGTAATATCTCCTCAGTGCCTGTTATGATCTCTACATAAGGCAATATTGAAGGCCACTCCTCAATCAGAAAATCAATATCTGGATTTTTGCTGCTATACCGAATTCGCTTTACTTCTTGGTGTCCTATTCTTTTGAAATTATTTTTAGCAAGCCACTCGATCAATGCCTCTTTTTCGGATAATGCAAAAGATATCACCCTGTTGTCATCTACGGATATCAAGATCAGCTCAAGTGTACTCGAATCGTATTGAAGGGCTAAGGTAAAATCTTTTAGCGTTTGGATATTATTCGTGATTGGTGTAAGTTTCTTTTCTAAATCATTATCGACGTATTTAATGCTAAAGGCTTTGAAACTATGTGGTTTGTAGTTCTCGATAAAAACAGCCGCGTCAAGAGTCTTTCTTGCGCCAAAGCTTTCTAGAGCTTTAACGAGCTTGTTTTTGTCAACTTCAAGTATTTTTGCGTCGATATAGTCGGACACGGTGGGTTTACTCATATCTTTATTCTACTTAACTGTTCAACAGTTAGCACCCTTTCATATAACAGATCGTCTAATTTATGTACTATTTCCTCTCGCTCTTCAAGCGAAAGATTCGGCAAATTATAAGGAACAATCGTGTTGTCTAAGCGATATATGCAGGTACCGATCATAATCCTTGCAAGCAAATCTTCATCTTCGTTTTCAACATATAAATTGGCATTGTTAAGGTAGGTATTGATAAAAGCTTCTGTAATATGACTATCGCGTTGATTGAAGGTATGCAGTAAAAGATGTCCTGCAAAGAAGCCGACGTCAAAGAGAACGTTTCCATAGTGAGCTGCGTCTAAATCGCATATATAAACACCCTCCTCGTCAATTGCCATATTTTTAGGCGAAAGATCACCGAAAATGATTTGCCTTTTATGTTTCTTCAAACGAGTGACGACATCTTTGAGAGGTGTACGGCCTAATGAAGAAAGCCGATAGTATAGATTGTTCTCATAATACTCATCTTCATTTTCTCCACGAACAACAGCCGCACTAGCATAGAGACCATTATGGACCTTGGCGACCAGTCGACTGATGCGCTCTACAGCGGCGTCGTTTACAACGCCATTATTAAGTAGGAATTCAAGGTTGATGTCAGGTGTCATAATCGATGAAAGTAGTATCATCGAATTTACATGACTGTATGCAATAACTTTCGGAAATGACCGAGGTGCAATCTTGTAGAATTGTTTCAATGCTCTATATTCAAATTCAATGTCCTCAGGTCGGCTCTCTACGGTGGGCATCTTTGCAAACTTAGTACCACGTACCTTGAGATAGTAAGTCGCATGTTCAGTGGTTATTTTGTAGACATGGTGGACAAGTCCCCCTGATGCAGGTGTAATTGTATAGGATGCACCTATGTGCTTCTTAAGGAAAGCATCAATAACAACTTTCGTGGCCAACTCTGTATTATCCGTCATAACTAATACCTCTCTTTACAATGTTATGCTCGACACCCGCTAGATATACCGATGACATCAGGGCGACTCCAAACCATTGATCACTTAAATCGGAACGGAGAGGGCGCTTCAAGGTACCATGAAGATGCTCGAAGAATTCTACAAGTACATCGCCTTTGGTGATGGTAGTCAGAAGTTCAGAGGTATCACCATCACCTAAGAGTTGGTCGATTGAGAACCTCTCAAACTTCTTACCTCCAACCATCTTTTCGTTTCGAAATATATAAACGTCGAAATGGTTATTGCCGCCGATTGCGTAATCATCCTCTGTATTATTTTCATGCTCGCTCTTAGATTGGTAGGAGTGAATCTGAATACTTTGAAAAGGTCCCTGTTGAAGACAGTGATATTCATGCTTTACACGACCATTACCTTTGTAGAGATCTTCTCGCGCCTGGGTCCATGACCTTTGAGATAAGCTGTTATGAAGAAGGCTAAGGTCTACGGTAGTGATTGTCGCTTCGTCTTGAAGGAAGCGTATAAGTGAATGACTATCTATCTCTCCGAAATTCTTAGTGACTTCAAGAAACTCTTCGGTACTGTATTTAGGTTCATACTCTCCCCTAAATGCTTTTCGAT
>CAZBLZ010000044.1:0-6907 GCA_964493045.1 uncultured Candidatus Saccharibacteria bacterium | reverse complement strand
ACAGACTTCTCAGTGACAAGTTCACCGAGCCACATCAGCAACATCGAACCACCTGTTAAGGCTGCGACCATGAGAGCCCACTGCCACATCGAGGTATGTGCGGTAATGTCACCAATACCACCGATCTGTTCAGCCTGTTGGCGTACCAAGTAAATGGCACCGACCGACTGGATGATTGCCAGTGGGAATGTAAGAATACGGGTGTATTGGTTGATCTTCTTTTGACCCGACTCACCTTCTTTATGTAGCGCTTCAAGCTGTGGGATAGCCTTGGTGAGCAGCTGCATGATGATGCTGGCGTTAATGTATGGCCCCATACCGGCGATCATGATCGAGAAGTTAGCTAGCGCTCCACCCGACAACACGTTAATAAAGCTCAAAAGCTGTGGTGTGTTGCTGTTAAATAAGTTCTGCAAGACCTGTTTTAGCGTCTGCGGGTCACTTAGAGGCACAGGGATATGTGCGAGAATCCGATAAATAAGTAAAATACCAAGTACAGCCAAAATACGCTTTCGCATATCTGCCTGACCGAGCGAGCGCCCAATAATCTTCCAGTTCACCTTAATTTCCCTTTTTCATAAATTAGAATCTGTACCCGAGTATACAAGGTTTGGTGTGCTTTCGCAAAGAAGTTTTAGCACTCGTTAAGCATAAGTGCCAAAACCATCCTAAGCAATTCCATAAACAAACTAAAACACCCCACTGGTGTGAGGTGTTTTAGAAAGCGTTAAGTCTTGGAGAGACTATTTTTCAGCTTTTTTGGTCGTAGGACGAGCCACGCGACCGGTAGCTTTGAAGCTACCACCGGCTTTTTGAACTGCTTCAACAGCAGTTTCAGAAGCGCCTTGCAAAGTGACCGTTACTTTAGCAGTAACTTCACCACGGTTGAGGAGCTTTACGCGAACGTAAGGACTCGAAACGAGGCCCTTGTCGGCCAACACTTGGTTGTCGACAGTAGCACCCAAGTCATTGAGCTGATCAGTAAAGACGTTTTCAGCCTTAACTTTGAAGCTCTTGAACCCGTGCAGCTTTGGCAAGCGTTGCATTAGTGGGTTCTGACCACCTTCGAAACCTGGCTTCTTGCTAGAACCAGTACGAGAGCCTTGACCTTTAGTACCACGACCGGCGGTTTTACCCTGACCAGCTGCGATACCGCGACCAACACGCTTCGGTGATTTCTTACCAGCTGGTTGTAATTCGTTGTATTTCATTACTTCTTAGCCTCTGCCTTCTTAGCTGCAGCTACTTTTGGAGCAGCCTTGTTGGTAACCCAGTTTTTAGCAGTAACTAGGCTTTCGAGGGCCTGGATAGTTGCATATGCTGTGTTGGCCTTGTTAGTTGAGCCAAGTGACTTGGAAAGTACGTTGCTTACGCCCGCTACTTCCAAGATGGTGCGAACAACACCACCAGCGATCAAACCGGTACCAGCACTAGCTGGCTTGATAAGAATACGTGCACCACTAACTTTGCCTTCGGCTTCGTGTGGCAGTGTACCCTTGTAAAGATTGACCTTAGTCATGTGCTTCTTAGCTACTTCAGTAGCCTTTGTAACGGCTGAGGTAACGTCTGCACCCTTAGCGATGCCGATGCCAACTTTACCCTTGCGGTCACCAACAACTACTAGAGCGCGGAAACGGAAGCGACGACCGCCCTTAACAACGCGGGCCACGCGGTCGATGTGCATAATGCGCTCATCAAACTGCTTTTCTTCTTGAACTTGTGGCTGACGGTTGTCGCGGCGTGGTGGACGTCCACCGGTGCGCTGGTGCGGTGCTTGTGCGTTTGCTTCAGGCATGATTAGAACTCCAATCCTTTCTCGCGAGCAGCAGTTGCAAGTGCTTCGATGCGGCCATGGTATTGGCGGCCACCGCGGTCAAATACAACTTTGCTTACTTTAATGCTTTTGGCTTTGGCAGCAATTTCGTTACCAACCCAAGTAGCTTTTTCAGTCAATGCGCCAGTCACAGCCTTCTGACCAATAGTAGTTACAGCAGCCAAAGTCTTGTGAGCAGTGTCATCAATAAGCTGAGCGCTAACGTGATGAGCACTAATGAATACACTCAGGCGAGGTCGCTCGGCAGTGCCGCTAACCACGCTACGAATGCGGTTCTTACGAAGACGAAGGTGCTTTTGTTTAGTAATAAGATCGCTCATACTACTTATCCTTTCCTGACTTACCAGACTTGCGGATAATGCGCTCGCCTTCATACTTAATACCCTTACCCTTGTAAGGCTCAGGCTTCTTTAGGCTACGGATTTCAGCCGCGACCTGACCAACCTGCTGCTTGCTGATGCCGTTCACCGTAATGGTGTTCTGCTCAACAACAGCGGTAATACCCTGTGGCAGGTGATAAATGACTTCGTGTGAGAAGCCTAGGTTCATTTTAAGATCCTGGCCTGCAAGTGCTACGCGGAAACCAACACCGTTGATCTCAAGCTTCTTGCTAAAACCAGTGCCTACACCAACAACCATGTTGTTGATAAGTGCGCGCATCAGACCGTGCTTAGCGCGGATTTTTGGCTCATCGTTTGCACGAGTAACGATAACTTGACCGTCCTCTTGTGCAACAGTAATACCAGGCATTGTGAACTGCTTGAGTTCACCCTTCGGCCCAGTCACCGTGATGGTGTCAGGGTCGACAGTGATTGTCACGCCGCTCGGGATACCGATTGGTAGTTTTCCTACTCGACTCATATTTTCTCCTTAATTATTCCTAGTACACGCTAGCGATTAGTTCACCGCCGAGACCAGCAGCTTTCGCTTCTTTACCAGTCATCAGGCCCTTAGAGGTGCTTACGATAACGATACCACGACCACGCTTGATGGTTGGGATCTCAGTAGCACCAGTGTAGTGGCGACGACCTGGCTTGCTCAGGCGCTTGATTTCAGTAATGCGTGCGTTTTCGTCAGCAGAGTTGATAACGATGTGCAATTGCTTGCCAACGCTTAGGTCTGTGACTGATACGCTCTCTAGGAAGCCGTTTGCTTGCAGACTGCGAGCAACAGCTTCTTTGATCTTGCTGTGAGGTAGGCTAACTTCGCTCTTGCTAACGTTAATAGCGTTGCGAATACGAGTTAGCATATCTGCGATTGGGTCAGTTGAAGTTACACTCATGATGTTTACCAGCTCGCTTTCGTTACACCAGGGATTTCACCCTTGCTTGCGTGTTCGCGGAAACTGATGCGTGAAAGGCCAAACTGACGCATGTAGGCGTGAGGACGACCGGTTTCGACACAGCGGTTCTTCCAACGAGTAGGGCTTGAGTTGCGAGGCAACTTAGCCAAACCGTCGAAGTCACCAAGCTCTTTGAGCTCAGCACGCTTAGCGGCGTATTTAGTGATTAGTTTTTGGCGCTTCAAGTCACGGGCGACAATTGATTTCTTGGCCATACTAGCGATTCTCCTTTTCAAATGGCATGCCAAATTTGCTCAGTAGAGCACGTGAATGGTCACGTTCTTGGCTCTTCACTACGAAGACAAACTGCATACCGTGAGGGGTCGTAGTCTCTTCGAAGGTCAGCTCTGGGAAGACTGATTGCTCAGTCATACCGATACTGTAGTTACCTTGGTTGTCAAAAGCCTTCGCGCTAACACCGTGGAAGTCACGCAAGCGTGGCAATACGACGTTAATCAGGCGGTCCATGAATTCGTACATGCGCTCACCGCGAAGGGTAAGCTTTAGGCCGATCATGTTGCCTTCGCGCAGTTTAAATCCGGCGATTGAGTTCTTAGCAACAGTTTCAACTGGTTCTTGACCAGTGATTTTGCGAAGAGTGTTTTTAGCGGCTTCAATGGTCTTCTTGTCGTCTTTAGCGCGGCCGAGACCAACGTTTACAACGATCTTTTCAAGACGTGGCACCTGATGTACGTTAGCAAGACCAAGTTCCTTTTGGAGCTCAGCTACAAATTTGCTGTTGTAGTCGTTCTGGAGACGAGCAACGTATTTGCTCTCAGTTTTTGCTGTGGCCATTACTTGATCTCCTTTCCGCTTGCTTTATATACACGAGTCTTCGTGCCATCTTCATTTAATTTGTAACCAATGCGAGTTGGTTTCTTGGTTGTAGGATCAACTACAGCAACTTTGCTTACCCAGATTGGCTTGGTGATCGGAAGGATACCGCCCTGTGGGTTAGCCTGGTTTGGCTTAACATGCTTTTTAACAATGTTAATACCTTCAACAGTTACTTTGTTTTCACTTGGGTGAGTAGTTAATACCTTACCGGTCTTACCTTTGTACTTGCCAGCGAGGACTTGTACGGTGTCACCCTTTTTGATGCGAATATTAAATAGCTTGTTCATAGTTATAGTACCTCCGGTGCGAGGCTAATGATTTTAGCGTATCCCATGTCGCGAAGTTCGCGTGGAACTGGACCAAAGATACGAGTACCACGTGGCAATTTTTCATCGTTGATGATAACTGCTGCGTTGTCGTCAAATTTGATGGTTGAACCATCTTTGCGAGTAATTTCCTTAACGGTGCGAACCACTACGGCCTTTACTACGCTCTTCTTTTTAACGGTACCAGTTGGGGTAGCCTGCTTAACAGTAGCCACAATGATGTCACCAACTCCAGCGTAACGACGGCGAGTGCCACCAAGGACACGGATGCAAAGGATTTCCTTAGCGCCACTGTTGTCGCAAACTACGAGGCGTGATTCTTGCTGAATCATACAGTTGGCTCCTCTTCTTTGTGGGTCACACCTGCGCGCTCAATGACGCTAGTCAAAGTGTGGCTCTTGCGACGACTAATTGGACGAGTTTCTTGGATAGCAACTTTGTCACCAACCTTAGCCTCGTTCTTTTCGTCGTGCGCCATAAATTTCTTACTTACGGTGTACTGCTTGCGGTACAGAGGGTGAGTTTTACGCTCGCGAACTGTCACTACAATAGTCTTGTCAGTCTTGCTGCTGCTCACCGTACCGATGATTGTCTTAGCCATATTACTTGGCCTCCTTTACGAGTTGCTCGCTCAAGACTGTCAGCATTCGTGCCAGATCTTTTCGCTTGTTACGCACAGCCCGTAGATTTTGGTTGTCACCCATGTAGATGTGACGTCGTAGTTCTGCGATTTCTTCGCGGAGCTTGGTAGTCTCAGCTGCAAGTTCTGCAGTTGAAAGCTTTCGAATCTCTACGGTTTTCATTATGCTTCCTCCTTGACCAAGAACTTAGTCTTGACCGGTAGTTTGTGAGCCGCTAAGCGCATAGCTTCGCGGGCGATTTCTTCGGATACGCCTTGCATTTCAAACAAGACGGTGCCGCGGCGAACCTTGGCTACGAAGAATTCTGGGCTACCTTTACCGCTACCCATCTTCACGTCCAATGGCTTACGAGTCACTGGGGTGTGTGGGAAGATGCGGATCCAGATTTTACCACCACGCTTGATGTAGCGGGTCATTGCCTGACGGCTGGCTTCGATCTGACGGCTGGTAATACGTTCATTGCCTTGGGACTGCAGTGCATAGTCACCAAAGGCGATGTAGTTACCGCTGGTAGCTACGCCACGGATTTTACCCTTGCGTACCTTGCGGAACTTAGTTCGTTTTGGCATCAACATATTAGTTGTCCCCCTTGTAGATCCAAACCTTCACGCCGATAACACCAGCGATAGTTTGTGCTTGGACGCCTGCGTAGTCGATGTTTGCGCGGATAGTGTGCAATGGAACTGAACCCATAGCTTCTTTTTCGCGGCGGCTCATTTCTGCGCCGTTCAAACGACCTGCTACTTCAATACGGATACCCTTAGCACCGGCACGCATCGTAGCAGCAGAAGCTGATTTGATAGCGCGGCGGAAGCTCATGCGGCGTTCCAACTGGTGTGCAATGTTCTCAGCAACCAGCTTAGCGTATAGGTCAGGTTTTTTGACTTCGTCAATGTTCACACGGACTGGTACACCGTAAACCTTAGCAATTGCTGCTTTGATTTCCTGTGCACCTTGACCACCACGACCGATAACAACACCAGCTTTTGCTGTAGCGATGTTAACAGTAACGAGGTTTGGTGAACGTTCGATGTCTACTTTGTTAATAGCGCCGCGTGAACCAAACTTGTCTTGGATCAGCTTGCGGACTTTAAGATCAGCTTCCAAGTACTTAGCGTACTGGTTCTTACCAACAAACCATTTGCTGCGCCAATCTTTGTTGAGCTGCAAACGCATGCTAATTGGATTAACTTTTTGTCCCATTACTTCGTCTCCTCGGTTTTAGGCTTAGCTGCTGCCTTTTCAGTTGCAGGTTTTGCTACTTTAGCGGCACGCTGTTCACCTTCGAGCATTACACGAATGTGGCTTGAGCGCTTCATGTATGGAAGTGCACGGCCCATAGCTGCAGGGCGGAAACGCTTTGTGCGAGGACCGTGGTTTACGGTGATCTCAACAATGCGAAGGCCTTCAGCTTTGTAGTTGTGGTTGTGTGTAGCGTTAGCCTGAGCACTCTTGATAGTCTTAATGACTGGAAGGGCGGCACGGCGCGGGGTGTGCTCAAGAATAACGAGAGCTTCTGCTACTGTACGGCCACGGACCAAGCTAGCAACAACGCCAACTTTGCGTGGGCTCATACGTACCCCTTTAGATTCTGCTTTTACTGCCATATGTTCTACTTACCTTTCGCTAGCTTGCCGCCGTGCGACTTAAACTTGCGAGTTGGGCTGAATTCACCTAGCTTGTGGCCGACCATGTTTTCAGTCACGAAGACTGGAACATGTACTTTACCGTTATGAACGGCAAAGGTCTTACCTACAAAGTCAGGAGCAATAGTACTTGCACGAGCCCAAGTTTTGATGATAGTGCGGTCTTCTGGACCCTGCGCAGCGACTTTCTTCGCGAGCTTAGGATCAATGAATGGACCTTTCTTTAACGATCGACTCATATCTTATTTCCTCTTAGCCGCGTGACGGCTCCTTACGATCAT
>CAZBLZ010000043.1:0-7011 GCA_964493045.1 uncultured Candidatus Saccharibacteria bacterium | reverse complement strand
ATATGCCTGCCTTCCAAGCAAGCGATGCGAGTTCGATTCTCGCCGCCCGCACCAAATAGAAGCAGAATAAAATTTCTGCTTTTTTGTTTATTAAAATGGATACATGTCTAATAACAAATCGCTAAAAAAGATTACACATTACCTAGATGGTATAAAATAACTACTATCTCACTCATTGGAGCTGTAATCTTATTGATTGGATTTTTTGCTACTGGGGTAGCGGGTGGTTTGGCTACCATCTCGCTTTAATGAACTGCGGCAAACAGCCTGTTGAAGCGTCTAACTTTCTAGCTAAGACCTATAGCCCACTAGGAGATAAAAGCTATCGTGTGCCCGGTAGCGTAGCAGCCATAGAATCAATCCGATATTTCTGCACCGAAAACGAAGCTGTAGAGGCGAGATACCGCCATAACATTTATTAGAGTGTTACTTATACAAAAGCGAATTTCTAAACATTTTTTGCTATTATGTCAGTATGTCATTTCAAGCATACCTAGATAATATTGAACAAAAAACAGGAAAAATACCTCAGGAGTTTATCGACCTTGCGAAAAGCAAGGGATACGACAATCCTTCCGTTAAGTCCGGAGAGATTGTAGCCTGGCTAAAAGAAGACTTCGGTCTTGGATATGGACATGCAATGGCACTGGTCCATGTGATAAAAAACGGAGCGAAAATTAGCAGCAAGCACGTAGGCACCGACGGCTCACATAGCGATGAGTCAGACACACTACGCCTTGATGGCGCTAAGAACCGTTAGTAATTCTAGATCAATTCTCTCTTACTTTGGATTAGAGAATTTCACCTACCGGCAGGTTATTTACTCTGTTATACTACAACCATGACCAGTATTATGAAACGAATTATTAGCGCAGAATATTTAGTTGCGGCCATCCTTGTTGCCGTTTTTTACGTTACCGTTGGAGGTTTTGCTTGGTATTGGCTTCCACTCGCCTTTCTTGCTTTTGACATAAGTGCGATTGGTTACCTTATTAATAATCGCGTCGGTGCGTTTGGCTACAATCTCGGGCATAGCATTATCGGACCAACTATCCTCGTAGGCGCCTATATCGCAACCGAAAACCAAATCGTCTTCTTTATAAGTCTCGTATGGCTATTTCATATTTTTGTCGACCGTGCGCTTGGATACGGACTAAAACACACCACTGGCTTTGAGCATACCCACCTCGGACCTATCGGTAAGTCTAAGAAATAGATTCATGAAGAAGGTATTCTTTTTGGGCCAGGCACCCGCACGACCTTTAAGTAAACACGACATCCCCGGTACGTATCTTCACGCCTGGCTACGTTCGATAGGTTACGGCGACACCGACATTAAGGAACGCTGCTATTTTTATGCTTTAATCGATACATTTCCGGGCGCATCAAAAAGTGGGCATCTACCGCCAACACCTGCACAGATAGCTGCTCACCGCCCAATACTACAAGCTACACTCCGTCAGGTTCAACCAGATATTATCGTTCCGGTGGGTAAGATGGCAATCTCTGAGATCTTTGGACAGAAAGATACTGCGCTTACGGATGTTGTCGGTAAGCAATTCTCTATAAACCCTTTCGATTCCCTGGATCATCCTATTATATGTATTCCGTTTTCACACCCATCCGGTAGAAGTATATGGAATCATCTACATAAGGACCTCGTCGCTGAATCATTGCAAAATCTGCAGGACATCTGATTCTACCTCGACGCAAAGCCCTTTTACGGCTATAATACCAATCATGCCCCGGTAGCTCAGTGGATAGAGCAAGAGACTTCTAAGCTTTTGGCCGTTGGTTCGATTCCAACCCGGGGTACCATAGCGCTTATGTTTAAATAGACTTCGCAAGAAGTTTATTTGTTTTTTGATATACTTAAAGACATGACAAAAACCTTTGAGATAGCTTGTACTGGATACTCAATTATGGCCGACTGGTACGAAGGTAAGAGCACCGATCATATTATACTTATTCTTAATGGTTTCACTTCATCACGATCGAGACAGGCCACCTTCACCAACTTCATGGTTGGTGCTACAAACGCATCGGCACTCACTGTTGACTACACCGGACACGGAGACAGTCCCTTTGAACTAAAAGAGACTCGACCGGCACAGCATGTTTTGGAAGTAGTCTGCGCTTTTGATTGGATTAAGATAAATTACCCTAATGCTAAAATTACAGTCGTAGGAAATAGCTATGGTAGTTTCCTTGCAACGCATCTTACTCATTTCAGAAGTTTTGAAAACCTTGTACTGCGCGCTCCGGCTATATATAAACCAGAATCTTTGTATGACCCATGGTCGGTCAGATTTGATGACGAGGATAAATATAGACGATCAATGCAACAGTACAGAACTGACCAAATCAGATTAAAATCTAATCCTTTATTGGCTACCGAAGACTCTCCATTTCAAGGCAGAACTATTGTAGTCGTACACGAAAATGACGAGACTATCCCGCGTCAGACTTCCGATGCCTACATAGAAGCATTCAATGCCGATAGTTTTATTGCCAAAGGCTTCAGCCATGCGGTCAGCCAAAGCGATATATCCGCTGAGCAGTTAAACGACTATCATGAGCAAATTTCTAGTTGGCTAAAGCAGTTCTAATTTCATACAACACGCTGTACCAAATCTCGCTAACAGATGCGATTTAGTTCGAACTTATTGACCGTTTTGTTGGCTTATCTATTAGATAGTTCTAACCTAACAAAATGGTTTGCAAGTTTTACTTTTAAACAAGGTAAGAAATTTGTATTCATCGAAAACTATTTTGAGTCCAATTCCATAGAGCTGAATATTAATTACTAAGAGGCTTAGGAAGGTCAAAAGCATTTGTTTGTTTGTTGTAGTAAAGCCTGTTTTCATTTAGAACAGACTTAGCGTCATCTGCATTCTGCTTATACATTCTGTTGATCATGGGCACTTTCTCATTCAGAGCATTAATACCGGCTGTCCACATACAACCCAACCTGGGCTCGCTGGTCTTTGTGAAATTAGAAACATATGTGACGTTGCTTTTAGTTTGGGTAGCACTCACTATACTAGAAACTTTTTCAAGGAATTCGGCATGTTTTACTACATTACTCAAACTATTATCGTCGCTGGTTTCGATCGTAAGGCTAAATGTAAGAAGCTTCCGTCCTTCTTCCTTCATTTGAGAAAAGTTTGGAACGCTCCCTTTGTACTCTGCAACTACTTTATTGTAGTCTACACTAAGGCTGGTGCGTGTTACTGAACACTTCGTTACGGAAAAAACCTCTTTTATCGACCTAACTGATGGACAAACGATTTTCTCAAAACCTGACTTCCAATATTCGCCAAGGAAATCCTCTCTGTATGTAGGGCTGTCTTTTTGCCCCGGTAAAACACTATGTAAATATACATTAGCACTGTAAGTGAAACTCGGGTCATTTACGGGCGATACATTTGCTGTCATCACTTTCACACCGCTAACGTTTACGCCTGTTTGATATCTAACATCTCGTACATCAAACTGCATGCCATATTTATCATTCAGATAGGCAGACATACCTTCCCCTGCTTGCTTTAGCCGGGACTGATCGACGCCACCCGAAAGTAAAGTCTGTATAGTGACCAAAATGACCGGAATCACAAAGATAACGAGTATAGCGCCAAATAATATCCAAATATAAGGTTTACGTTTCTTATTCGACTTAACTTGATCGATCTTTGGTTGTTGAGGCTGCGGTGCAGAAGGTTCGATGACAGGTGTATTTTCGGTGTAATATGACGGCTCTATGGCTGCAGTGTCTTGTTGTTGATTTGAACTTGTTGCATAAGGATCTTGAACATCCTTGGCAGTTTTGGGTGGCAGCACTGTAGCTACGCGGATTTCTGTCTCAGAAGATACAGGCTGGATGACTCTTGGGGATGTGAGACCTTGTTGAGGTTGCTGAGGAAGATCGGAAGCCGGAGTAGTGATCTCTTGTTCCTGTAAGTTGGAATTAAGCGGCATTATATACTCCTTATGTTTATGGCTATTGTACGGCAAGGATAGGGGGCCTGACAATATCCGACCCTTAAGTAGGACGGAAGTCTTTATGTTTGGTATTATATACTTATGGTTAAAAAAGATCCGTCAAAGGGCAAAAGGGTTAATAAATTATGGTTTGCTTTTGTAGCATTATTTCTAATACAGATAGTAACCATAGGATACGTCATAAGGCTTCATGCAAACTACAGTAAGGATTCGTCTTCATCGTTCAATCGGTTCATTAATGAAAGTGAAGCTAGACGATATATAACACCAATCATAAGTGTTAGCGAAGACAGGGTATACATCCCTGAATCTCGTATCTTCATGCCCTTAAACGATGTGAGTCGTAAACTACAATACTCTACATCCCCCGACCCCACTAAGGATTTGTATTTGAGTATAACCGGTGTCGTAGGTAACCAGAACAGTGGCGATGATCCTTCGTGCGATAAGATGGTTCGGATAAGCGCTTCAAAAAATACATTTACAGGCGAAAAATATATAGGCGAAATTGCACCTACCAAAGATGGCCTGCGTTACATCTATCAAAACAATCGTAAGTGCAGCATTTATCCTGCCGGCGCAAGCGATAGACTAGTCGCAATTGCAAAATCCATACAACAGTATTGATTACTTTCTAAATGTTAGATGCTAGATTTCATATAGCACCTTCACGTCATCACATCTTAGGATTAAAAGAGACTTCTTATGAGCCTCGTTTAATCCTACCGCAGTATTAGCATATAAACTCTAAGATGCAGCACAGGTACCTAATTTTACATCAGGATCTTCACTGACAGAGGTTGGTACGCACACCCAATTGTAATTATTGTATAAATTCACATCGACAGTTGGGCCATAAAATATGTCACCATCACAAACTACTATGAGTGAGTAGGGGCTTGCATTCCAAAGATAGAAATGATAGTTCTTTCCTCCAATTCCATCATCGGTAATTGTCGCACCACCATCAACGCCCGATTGAATATTATTACAACTGGACTTGCGTAGAAGATCAGAACCAACCATACTGTTATGTATCATAATTAGGAGGGTGATTCTCTCACTTGAATCTCGAAGCTATATAAATGCTCAACGAAGACATTAAACGGCTTAGCAGGCCAACGTCTAAGCTTATCATTTAAAAACTATATGTAGCTTATGCTATTTCTAATTTATTCACCTCTATGCATAGCATAAATATAAAAATTATGCTTTAATAAAGTCAGCACTGCCACCTTAGAACTATGCCCTTACACTTTAGAGAACAACATAGTCGGCACACATACTGCGCAAAAGTCCGGACTGAGCAGGTCGATCTCTATCCTAAATAATAAAAAGGAGTAACACATGTTACATAAAGATAAAGAACAAGAGCAGGAATGGCTAAAACACTGGCGTGTATGGGCGTCGTGGTATAGTTGGGGTTCACCAGTTGGACTAGGCATTTTTCTAGTCTGCATTGGTCTGCTTGTTTGGCTACTTAGCTTAGCTCGCTTCTGGTAGTCGACGACTGTGATTTAAAATAGGTCGGATATTCGGCCTATTTTAAATTTGGAATTTAGCTCTAATTTCATACATAGTGCTCTACCATCTCTATGATATCTAGAAATTATTTTACTCAGACTTTCACTTCTTTATTTAGATGTAAAGAAATGAGGTCTTTTTTTGTAATCAGCGTCTAAATCTTCAAACAAATCAAGAAGTTCTGGATAGCGAGCAATTTTCTTGCGGGCTACATCCATCTTCTCTTCATAAAGCTCCTCGTGCGGAGGAAATGGCTGATGATCTACTGCCGCCATAACAATATACGGAATGATCTTATCTAGTGCATACACGAAACAGCTTTCAGGTTCATCAAAAAGTTCGTATTTCTTGATAGTTTGATCTATCCACGGAAACCGTTTGCCGAAACGCTTTTCTATAAGCCTCAACGCTTCTTTTTCTCTCTCATCCTTACTTGCGTGCTCTTCGGCGGATGCCCAAATTGTAGTATCCCCCGCATAAGCCTCAACAAGGTCGTGGACGAGGGCGTACTGACTCACCTTGCCTAGATCTAGGCGCGGACTCATTTGTTGTGCAATAGCACATCCAAGTGTAGCAAGGAGAAAACTATGCTCCGCATCATTCTCGAATCGATCGAGCTCTGGCTGCACTTTAGTTGTTCTGAATACGGTCGCTGACGGTATTAGTAAATTAGCCATTAGGTCTAGCGTATCTTTAGCCGAAATCGGCTCGGGCATTACATTCTTCATCTTATTATCATACCAAATCTCGATAACAGATGTGATTTAGCACCAGTTTTATTGATCATTTTGATGATCTATCTGTTGGTAAATTGTTAGTAAATAATCTTTTAAAAAACTATTGACGAGCCTTTTACACCTTGATATATTGATTCACGGAAGATCAAGTGATACAGCACATGAATCATTATGTGTGACCGATCAGGTTAAAAAGTACAGTTCATTTGTTAATTAGTAGGTCACATCTGTTGGTGCAAATCTTCCAATAGTAATAAAGGACGCATATGCGTCCTTTATTCTTTATTAGTATTTACTTCTTTTACTCGAGGCAAAGATAAGTACTTCAGGTAACGGTACATAGAAATTATTCCTAAACTCAGATATCATAACTACATGTATCCAAATACCTTCTATCGCGTTTCAGTAAAAGCTCTCATACATGATACTGACGGTAGGATTCTAGTTGTTAAAGAGAACCAAGATACCTGGAGTCTACCCGGCGGCGGACTAGATCATGGCGAAGATCCAACCCAAGGTGTGCTACGGGAGCTTAACGAAGAGCTAGGAATAACGCATGCAGACGTGAATGGCATTGCATGCATAAAAACATTTCATCTTGAGCATAAGCAAGCTTGGTTAATGTGGGTAGTCTATAACGTCAAGCTTACCGATGCAGAATTCATATATGGCGAGGGTGTTACGGCTGCTACATTCTTAGATCCTGAAACACTAGCTAATAGCGATGATATTTTTGAAAAAATGGTTT
>CAZBLZ010000042.1:0-7517 GCA_964493045.1 uncultured Candidatus Saccharibacteria bacterium | reverse complement strand
ATCAGACTTCTCATACAAACCAGTGTGCACATGCACATGGCGGAAACGACGTACCAATCGTCCTAATCGCCCAAACACTGGCTGTGAACGCTCTAATACCCATGCCACACCTGGCGCAGCTTTGCGAGCTAGAAACAGACTACTGCGCGTAAGTTCACTTGAAGGTACTAGAGTAGAACCTATGACAAGGAGTATGAGTAAAACGAATACCGCCAGGACTACGCCCAGCGCATTACTCAAACAAATAAGCGCTACAGCCGCCGACACTACCATGCCGCCGCCTAACAACACCTGGAGGCTCATACCGTAAGATGCAGCCTGGTACAGAAGCACTGCTACATCGTCCCCGCTGCGAGCTAAGCGCTTGAGTTCTTTAGCTGGGACATGGAGGTATGTCCGCCACAGTACCAGTAGCACGATCGAAACAGCTGCTAGTAGCAAGCCAAGAATAAAATTAAGCATATTCATATCTTACGATGCCAGGCCCTGCAACACAAAATGCTATAGAGAAGCTGAACGGACAAACAGGTATTTTCGTGGTACTATAGCTTTCAGAATATAACGGAGCGGATGCAATCTTATGGATAAACGTTTTTGGGGCATTATTGGCGTAATTGTGGTGATCTTTGGTGGGATTTTAGCACTACAAGGCAACAACAAAGATTCTGGTAGCGGTAGTACTAGTGGCAAACCAACTAACCATGTTGAGGGCAGTGTGAATAGTAAAGTCACTTTTGTAGAATATGGTGACTACGAATGTCCTGTCTGTGAAGGCTACTTCAGCACCGTGCAACAAGTACAACAGAAGTACAACGACACCGTGAAGTTCCAATTCCGTAACCTACCATTACTCCAGATCCACCCGAACGCTTTTGCTGGCGCTCGTGCTGCTGAAGCCGCAGATATGCAGGGCAAGTTCTGGGAAATGCACGACCTTCTTTACGAACAGACTAACTGGAGTGAGTGGTCAACAAGCAGTAATCCAGTCCCGTACTTTAATAACTACGCAAGCGAACTAAAGCTTAATATGACGCAGTTTAAAAAAGATTTCAGTAGCAGTGCAGTTAACAACCGGATCAATGCCGACATTACCGCTTTCAAAAAGACAGGCGAGCAAGAATCAACGCCTTCATTCTTCATCAATGGCAAATACTACGCCAACAGTAACTTCGTAGACTCTAGCGGCAACCCAAGCGTTCCAGCTTTCAGTAAAGCGTTAGACGCTGCGCTTAAGAACGCTAAATAGTCTCAACCGCAACAGTTAAAACTGTATAGACCATATAATGCCGGTAACTTTTGAAGCCGGCATTATGTCTTTGCTGGGATACCCACACCTCAAAAACGAGCGTACCAAACGGTGGGACACTAGCTGCAAGCGCCATAAGTCCTCTCCACCGCGACCAGCCCAAAGAGGGATATAACCCAAGCGCGGCTACCAAATAGCCAAAGAACAACATGCCATGCGTCTGGCCGGCGATCAGCACAGCTGTGTCATTACCTGGAGTAATGTAACGCTCGATAGCGATTCCGCTAATTAACATAGTCCAGCCGAGCGCTTCAGCATATGCACCTAAGCGAAAGAGCAGCCAAGCTTCTTCTTCAGTAAATGGGCGCAAGCTCTCGAACTTTTGTATTACACGTTTGCATACTTCCATTGATACTTATCATACGCTATACACATAGAAACTATCATTGGCGTATAGTGTGTTATACTTTTTCGAAATCTTAAATGGAGGTGCGAAGTGAGTTATACAGAGAAACTACATGAATATCCCATAGCTATGAGAGTTGCCGCTGGCCTCATGCTCGCAGGTGCCATTCTCGCAAGTGCAGATTCCTGCAGTAAGGATGATTCACCGCAAAACCAATCACCCAGTACCGCTCCCGAGGACTACGTACAGTTCACGAGTCACATATTAGGAGCGGCAGAAGTTTCAATCCCTACAACTCCAGTTACTTTTGATTTACATGCACTTGGGCTTGTAGAAACCCCACAAGCATAGTTTTTACTGGTACTTAATCAGAATTGCATTCATAGAAAAATACCGCACCAATTCAGGCGCGGTATTTTGTTATTGTAACTTCGCTTTATAGGCTAGCCCATATGAGCTGCCGCAGCAGCATCAGCTGAAGGTACGGCACTTTTGCTCTGCTTAATGACTAGTGCGGCGACTAGCGAAGCAGTCAGGGCAAAGCCCATACCTACATAAAAAGCTGTGTGGAAACTTTGCACTTCTGCGTACGCCTTGATCGCTTGTGGCGAAGTTAGGTTATGAGGCAGGTGCTGGAGTGCCTTAGTAGCCTGTGAAGCCGCTACACCACTCAAGATTGCAAGACCAAGCGCACCACCAACCTGTTGAGCCGTATTCAACAGACCAGAAGCCAAGCCAGATTCACGAGGAGGCACACCTGTGGTTGCCGTAATCGTACCAGCCACAAAGCTCATACCACCACCAAGACCAAGCAAGATGAACGCTGGCAGTAAGTCTTTAGCATAGCTACCATTGACTGGGACGTGAGCAAGCAAGAATAGAGCAGTCGCAACAAACAATGGCCCAACCACAAGCACTGGTTTATACCCAACTTTTTTGATAAGTCCAGGCACGTTAGTTGCGGCAATTGCAATCGCTACTGGTACCACTAAGAAACTTAGACCTGTTTTAACTGGAGAGAAGTGAAGAATATCCTGAATGTATAGGGAGCCGAAGAAGAACATTGAGAACATACTAGCGACGACTGGGAAAATAACCAGATCAGCGCCAGTTAGGTTACGATTCTTAAAGATCTGTAACGGTACTAATGGATGCGCTACGCGGCGTTCGTTGAAGATGAAGAAGGTAAGCAGTGCAAGACTCGCTGCAAAGTAAGCAAGCGTGGAGCCGGCCGTCCAACCGTGTGATGGTGCTTCGACTATACCGTACACCAGTGATAGCACGCTGGCGGTAATTGACACAGCACCAGCAAGATCAAGATCATTGTGACGCTCTTCGGATTCATGTGTAGGTAGATACTTAACAGCGGCAACGATCACTGCAATTGCGATTGGTACGTTAATGTAGAAGTTCCAGCGCCAACCCCAGTATTCGGTCAGAATACCGCCGAGCAATACACCAGCTGCAGCACCGCCAGAAGCGACCGCACCCCAGACACTAAGCGCTACGTTGCGCTCATGTCCCTCGCGGTAGGTAATAAGCACGATAGATAGCGCCGCTGGTGACATAAGCGCAGCAGACAATCCCTGTACCGCACGTAAAACTATAAGTATCGTGCCACTCTGAGCTAAACCATCAATCAATGATGCAATAGCAAACAATGTAACACCAGTCACAAACATCCTCTTACGCCCATATAGGTCAGCCGCACGACCCCCTAGTAGCAAAAAGCCACCAAACGTTAGTGTATATGCAGTAACAATCCACTGTAAGTTAGTTGAAGTCATGTGGAATGCGTGCTGGATAGCTGGCAACGCCACATTAACTACTGATGAATCTAGCACCACCATAAACTGAGCAAGTGCTAGCAAGAACAGGATGAACCAATGGTTCTTTGCTTTTTCGGGCATACAAGTATCTCCTTTGTATTTTCAGCCACTTCGTACTATTATTGATATGTAATGATTGTAGAACTTGACTGTTGACAATGTCAACTAAATTTTAAGGTTTCTTATGAACAACACCGTGAACCAATCCTTCTATCTCTCACTGCTGGAATTTGTGATGACCACAAAACAGCAGATTATTACTATTGCCGCTGAATTTGGTCTAACCGGCATTCAAGCAATTACACTCCTCATGATTGATGAAGATCGCCCTCGCCCTATGAAGAACTTCTGCACCGTATTCCACTGCGATGCTAGCAATGTGACCGGCATCGTGGATGGTTTGGAGAAAAAAGGACTAGTTACTCGGGAAAATGATCCGAGCGACCGTCGCATCAAGGTCATCAAACTAGAAGCGGCTGGCAAGGGCATGCGCCGCACGATCCTGGACCGCTTAGACACCAACAATGACTTTTTGTTCGCTCCGCTGAGCCCCGAAGAACGATCCCAGTTCGTGAATATTCTTGAAAAGCTAGCAACAGCCAATAAAACTACATGCCCAAACATGGAATAAATAAAACCCCGAGGTAATCGGGGTTTTATTTATTAGTACTGGATAAACTGTTGCCAGTTTGCCCGCGTCACTCGCACAGGCACTACCGTGCGACTGCGTACGCGGTGAATTTCTATAGTCACTTTGTAAAACTCCTGGAACCACTGAAAACATACGTTATATGCTTCCGGCTCACTTTTTGTTTGTAATTTTTGTCTCTTGGCCGCTTATATGCGGTTAGATGTAGGGTGTACTATAACAAGTCAATTCGCTTATAGCAATAGCCTACGTACGGTGAATTGGCGGCAAATAGAGCCACTGTTTACGAGCATACCGCCAAACACTTGGCAGTAATCCACGTACAGGTTGGCGCTTGCGCAAACCATGTCGGACCATGGCTGAGCTTATGTGATCGGTGCCAATACTAACAAACGTAATGTTCCCCAAAGAGTGATCCTGTGATGACAGACGCTCTAGCACTTCCGCCATTTGTGTATCACTCGTAACCGCTACCACAAGTGGATGCGTGCGATAAACCGTAGGCAAAGCTCCTCCCGCCCAAAGTAATTGGCTTGCGCTCGTTAGCAAGAAAACCTCGGCGCCGCTCGTATCAATTCGCTTTAAGCTACGGGCAGTGAGGCGAGCATCCGGCAAATCAAAAAGTGAAAATTGGGCGTAAGGACGAAGTGCCTGTGTGAGCATTGTAGTGCGGTGTACGTAATGTTCAGGTTCAGCACCACGGCCAGGTCTTCGCTCGGCTACAAAATAAATATGGTCCATTTTGACCTGCTTCTGGGCTTCAAGGGTAAACTTTAAATGACCGGCATGAACTGGATCAAAGGTACCGGCGTATACTCCAATACGTTGCTTCTGGAGTTGCAGTGGCTGTACAGCATTAGCATCTGGATGAAAATCGTAGTGAATTTCTGCTTCGCTATGCCGCAAGACTAACCTCCTTACGAGGTTCTCTTCCTAATACCGTCTTTACCAGTCGTGCCCATTGTTCTGACATGATCTTAGTATACTCCCGCTCATTAGAAGCACTAGCGTTTTTCGGCGCGTCACCACAGCCAACACTACCACTACAACCCCAACTACCGCAGTGGTCCTTCAGCTTACCAGGCCTGCGGGTATTCCAATGGCCTTTAGTGCATTGAAATGAAAGCGGACCATACTGATCAGACACACCGCCACTCACTTGCTCGGGCTCAGGACCGAATATAGCATTCAGAATGTCATCGGGCGAAGCATCTAGGATATCTTTCTCGCCTCGAAGTATCTTGATTGCTCCACCGCAACCTACCATAACAAATCCCGCCTCGGCAAAGTCGTTGAAAGCAACCTGCACCTCGTTCGCGATTATCGCTCGATAGACTATAGGCATTTCCGTAGCTTCAAGCCTGGCTACTGGACCGCTATCAAACCGCTTTTTGAATGCTGCCCATACCCCATAGGTATGGCGCTTGGCTGCCTCTTCAAGCGCTTCCCCTTTTAATGAACCTTGAGCAATTGTTTCAATACCACTTATGAAGTATTCGATCAGATCACGCTGCTCACGTAGTTGATCCCAGGCATTTTCGCGTCGCTCAATATCAGTACGACCGGCGTAAAAATTAGCCCCTCGTTTACGCGATAGTACCTGATCATAGACTCTGACCAGCGAATCCATGTCAGCCTGAGGATCATTTGCAGCCAGGTCGAGGGCGACTGCAAAAGCTTCATCATCACTGTTATCTACGGTCTGTGATTCAAGTACGACATTCCCAGCTTCGTCACAAGCGGCACGGTACAAAAATCCCATCTTCCGACTGGGGAAGCGGCCACAACTAGTCATAAACTCGGCCCCATATTTCGTTTCAAGATCATGACGATACGGAGAAGCCCAGATATGCTGCTCACCAGGCTGTAGAGTTTGCATTTTATAACCGTGCGCAAGATCATCGATCGCATCATCAAACAAGAATTGCTTACGCGGATCAGCTTCTGCCTCGGCCTTTGCTACTGCCCGTCCAGTAAAGAGCATTGCGGTATATGGCTCCCAGTTACCGCTTTTGTAGTAGACTAGTTCATCGCCCTCTCGCTTAAGTACAAACTCCGTACGAGCAGCCCGATCCATTCCCTCTACGATCAAGCTCAGCTCTTCATCATAAATACGCTCTAGCGTCTCTGGCAGTATCCGCTCGTGATCGCGAATGTCTGCTCGCGCCATATCCACGCTAGCAAGAAGATTAAAGCTACGTTGCTCGCGTAGTTCTTCTTCTATCCTCGGCCGTTCAGCCACACGTTCCATATCCCCAACACCTCATGTCCCAAGCGAGAATATGGCTCTTCAAAAAGAGATCTGCTTCTGCTCGGAAGACTTTAAGAAGCTGTATCGGACTTTTACTCTTTGGAACAAAGCAGTAATCTACCGTTGCGGCACAGTTCCCGATTTACACGGGATTCCAGCTCATATTGTTAATGTCTAGTAGTGTAGCAGGTGACCTAGACGCTAGATATAGTATTTTTGTATACGATTTAACTAGTAGCTGTTTCGCCGGCTAGTTTGAGCTTCAATGCACTCATCCGCTCCATAAAGCTTTGCGCAGCACCATCCAGTCCAAGAACACGGAGCGCACCTAAAAGTACATACAAATTATCAATGTGAGAAGCTTGTAGGATTACTTCGGCCTCCGCCTCAACAAAGAATTGCTCTACCTTTTCTACTAACCATTTCTCGTCGCCCGGTTTTACTGCGTTAGTTTTTAATGCCGCGGTCTCGCTGGGAGTACTTGGCTGCACCACTTCAAGTGAGCGGGCACTGTGGTCACGTTTACGCAAATGTCCCCGCTTAATCAGATTACCAACGTGCAATGACACGGTGGCAACACTCGTATATTGCAAGCCGTTCATAATTTCCCGATAGCTCGGACTATAGCCATGCTCGGCAATAAAAGCTTCGATATATGCCAGCAGTTCTTTCTGTTTTTTAGTGGGACGTACGTTTGTTTCAGCAGATACTGTTTGGTTTTCGTTCATACTTATATAGTACCGCCGAGCTTGTGGTAAGGGCAAGATACTCTAAGAAACAACTGGATGTTTAGTTTCAGGGAAAACCCAATACTTGTACCAGAACCAGCTCCAAATTGTGAAGAAACCAGCTGAGATAAAGAACCCAAGATATGGTGTTACACCAACCGCATTCAAGCCGCCAATAATAAGATAGTCCAGTATAAAACCAATCGATTCAATAATAATATAGCGGCTCGCGTGCTTCATCTCACTCATACTCTTGCGATCACTAAAAGCCCATAGGCGTTGTACTAGATAGTTGAGCGTCCAACCAATGGCATCAGCTGCGATCTTAGCGGGTAACCAGTTCCAGCCGAATACGCTATAACACAACGCGAACACACCGTAGCCCACCCAGAAATAAAGCGACCCACC
>CAZBLZ010000041.1:0-7646 GCA_964493045.1 uncultured Candidatus Saccharibacteria bacterium | reverse complement strand
CCGATCTACCTAGGTTGGCGATTTTGTTTCTTTTAGCTAGTCAGAAGTTACAGGAAAAAGATGTTGCCATGAACTCGCCAAATCAAGAGTTTCTTTAGCATCAAATAGTCCTTTTTTGACGGCCACCCGTAAGCCAAACTGGAATTGAGGTAGTTGAGCGGACGACAAGAGCCCTACGTGTTGATGAGCACTTAATCGAGGAGCTCGTATACGAACAACATTATAAGGCTGAACTTTTGTTGGACCTCGCCCGAAAAGGTCGGTCAACAGAAATTCGCCTGGCCAAAGTTTCTCGTGTCCTTTGCTAGTCGTTTTACAACTTACAAGATTGGCGTGACTTGTTTTTTCGTATTTAATAATCGCCAATGAATGTTTGTTTTCTTCCGTTGTAGACTGCGATAGCACCACGGGACCAAATGTACACGTTCCGATTGGAATAACATCGTGGACATCCATTATGCAAGATTCTTCTGAAATTCTGGATCATCCATAAAACTAATGTCTACATCGTCATTTTGAAACATAGGATGGGTAGGTATTAAGTTAAAATCCATTTTCTCATACATTAATTTCTGAGAACCAAGAGTCTTTTCTTTTTCTTGCAAAGTAATCATTGGTTCTGTTCTGTAGGCCGCTTCTTTCACCTTGCTTAATCTGATCTCCTTAAATTCTTCGAGTGTCTTGTCGAGACAGGCTATCTCCTCCTCATTAAGCCGAGATGCCTCCCGCTCTCGTACGAGGGAGACCACATTATCACTTCGTTTAATAATACCTTTTGCGACAAGTTGATCATAAATAGGATAAAACTTTTTAGGTACAGGACCAAACTCAAACCTCGCGTGGCCGCCCATAAAGCTTTGTTGAGCACCGAAGGTCCTAGCGTAGAGATAATCACTAAGATATAGCAGCTTTGCAAGCTTCATTATTTCCATAGAGCCGCCCTTTGATAAAACATATATCAGGGCGTCTTCTGTTTTTTGTCGAGGAGTCACATTAATCATTGTATTCCCACCATTTATACCCTACTTAAGATTATTTGCAATCATAAGTATCTTCAGTATAAAAGAGTAGATCGCATTGTACCATAGCATAAACAGTTTAACACTTCGCTCTCACTATCGGATAAGGACGCGAGAGCCTTCGCCAGATGCAACTCACAGCTGTCTAGCTCCAAGTCATGCCTATACTGCCTGAAATAAAAAGGTATGATATATACATGCAACTAATCAATCCCCAGAGCAATCGTCTTCCCCCAGGTATGTCAGAGGACCTTTTAGACGATGCAATTTCACGTTCTGGCTATCCGCTTCAGCAAATCGTTGCTCATAAATTTGAATTACATAAGTTTCTTATTAGGCACGAGTGGGCATTTCAGGATCCAATCCTATCTAAGATCAGAACTACAGACCTATTGGCCGAAAAACCACTCTACAAGTTCGGGAAAGACTTACGAGTTCGCCCTGCTATAAGTATTCTCGTTGAATGCAAGCGATCACTTGAGCCATATGTTTTCTTTCTCTCCGACACAGACTTAGATATAGACTCTACCTTATCCCCCCTAGTATCTGGTCTCCGTTCACATTATGTCAGTGTATATATAGAAGGGCTTAACGGGTCCGTCCAGACAAAGCTTAGTGATGCATTAAATTTTCGATCACACAAGTTCATAGCAAAAGTACCTTATAAAAGCTTAAACTTCACAAAAGCACACTGGCAAACCAAGAAAGTTAGTCTTTCTGGTGATGATCCGTATAATTCACTCGTTCTTCCTCTCGTATCAGCAATGAGAGAGTTCGCCAAGATTAAGCATCCCGCAAGTACTATCCGCTATTTCGATGCCCATCTAACTATTGGACTGGCAGTAGTGGATGCTCCCATGCAGGGAGTACGCGTTACTAAAGATGGTCACAAGAGTGAGTCTATACCATGGGTGCGTGTATTTCGTCACGAACCAGATGAAAAGATGCATAAATTTGAGCGTGATGATGCACTATACGCTATAGACGTGGTCCACATAGACTATTTAGACTCCTACATTAAGGATCATCTCATGCCATTTTCTAGCGTATTTACCAAGAATGTCCTAGAGCGAGCCGAAGTACTTGCATCAGGAAGAGGTCTGCTAGACGATGTAGATAGTCTGAAAGCTAATAAGATTAAATCTATTCATCCACTTAAATCTCTCGTAACCAGAGCTAACCGTTTCAAGACTAAGCGGATCTCCTGAGGCTCTATCCGTGAGGCGTATTATTTACCCCATTAAAGCAAAATCATATCGTTCTGTAATCTGACTCATTTCAATCAGTTCACGACGTATTTGGTTCCAGCTTTTTAGTAGAGTTTCTACCATGGTAGAGCATTATCTGAGCGCTTAGATTTCCCGTCATGATCCTGATAGTTGAATCTAATTATTTCGCTAGCGTATGCATTTATTCAGGCCTATGACTTGCATTTTAGTTAAAATTAGTATATAATCTATGTTTGTTCATAGTTCATGCGCCCATCAATTCACAAAGTTCAACCGTTTGGGGAAAACTGTGGAGACTAGCTTCACGCGCAGTCCGGGTCTGTTGCGTTCCCGTTGGGTTCGGTTCCTTGGCCTCCTCGGCTTCATGCCGCGCGTTGCCATCATCTGCAACCCCGACGAGAACGGACGATCCCTGAAGATCACCTACCGCGTGTACTACGCGTTCTGGATGGGCAATCACCATCACCGTGCCTTCTACGGTCTCCCGAGATCGTAGAGACCACCACGGGTGACTGCCTGAAGGCAGGCCGAAGCTGGGATCGCGTTGCATGCGACAGAATCGAGTACGACGCTCGTACAGGAGAAGGAAAGGTCAAGATCCACCCCTCCAACCCCTCGTACTGAGAAGTCGGCTCTCTACGCCCCGCTGCACAGCAGCGGGGCGTAGTCATAAGTCCCCTTAGACCATCGTGAATTAGTGCATCTATCGCGTAGGTAGGATCGGCTGGTTTACCCAATATGGGCCGCTTCGACATAAGGTGATGCAAATTCCTCGACAAAAAGTCCCATCTTCTCAACTTCGGTTTTTGGTTTTGGTAGGTCGACATCACTACCAATGTACATATAAAAGTCCCATCCTATATGAATAAAGAAGCGACCAGGTACGACTAACTTACACCATATAATTCCACGAAGTAGCATACGGATAGCCTGCGCAGTCTCTTCCATAATAAGCTCTTGCCCATTCTTTATAGGCATATCAATATTCAGGCGAAGTTCATCTATACGCTCGGGCTGATACGTATTACCTTCAAAATCTTCTACGCGAATGGATGTGTAGCCCGCTGATCGCAAAAACGCAAGCGCAACTTGAACATAGCGATCTTCCACTTCGATGTAGCCTTCTCGGGTAAGCTCCTTACCTTCAAACATCTCACCAATCTCCTGGAATGTTGTCCAGTCATCACCCATAAATACTTGGTTCTCATCACGAAGTTTCGGATCGTATTTTGTAACTCGCCACTGATGCATGCTTCACATTATAACCTATAATTTCTTACCTAGTTTCTAGCGCTACAGACTACCTCAGTTTCGAAATAAAACAACCTCATGAGATGAGGTTGTTTTATTGACGCTAAGAATATACTTCTCTTATTTCTCAGCCTTCGCGTCTCCGCCAGCCAAGGACTTACCGCTCTTACCTGCACCCGTGCCAATAGTAATTTTCTTAGGTTCTGGAAGTGCTTTTAGAGGCACCTTCACCTTTAGTACGCCATCTTCAAGATGCGCATCAATGCTTTCTGCGTCTGCTCGCTCAGGAAGAGCAATCCTTCGGTAAAAACTGCTCGAGCTTTCACGGACAACATACTTCTTGTCTTTGTCCTCTTCTTTTTCATGCTTTTCCGCTTGAATGATCAGGACATCATTATCCACCTGAATGTTGATGTCCTTTTGGTCAAAGTTGGGCAAATGCGCCTCAACAACTAGCTCCTTGTCATCATGCGTATAGACATCAGTCGTTGGCAAGGTGAGGCCCTTGATAGGCGTCATCCAATCATCACCAAAGAACTGACGCTGGAGAGCATTAAACTCTGCAAAAGGGTCGAACTTTATTACGTTTGCCATTATATTTCCTCCTTTCGTTTATAGTTTGGAGAAGCTATAACCGCTTCTATTTTTAGTTAACAAAATTAGCAATCTCGTGTCAAGAGTGCTGATCACTTCAAAATTCGAAGCTTATTTTACTCGGTTTGTGCCGTGCTTATCCTAAGGTTCTTGTTCGCACTTTCCGCCATGAAACCGTTGAAAGATACCCACTATCTCAATGGTTATTCGCACCCAATTCCATCATTATCACGATCAAGATGTCTGCCATATCCTGGCTGTCCACGATACACTGGAGCCGCTCCAGCTGCACGAGCTGCAGCGCAGTTTCTGTAATACACAGTAGGTGGCGCTGGTTGTGGCTCCGGATCCGGCGCAGTATACACCTGAGGAGGGGAGTACGTTGGCGCTACATACGTCCCAACCTGGGTCACTTTCGCGATTGGTGCTTTTGTCACTTCATTTAAAGTTTGCCTACGACCGGTCTCTTTACCCTGCACATAAGTAACTTCAAATGAGATCGTACGCTCACCGTTCGCACCCTCGCTTTTAACGCGAGTCTCACCTTTAGCTAGCGTGCTGTCTTCTTCCTCTTTAGATTCAAATGCAATAGTTTCTTTTTGCGTCTCCGTCTTAACAACAGGCTTCCTCGCCTCTACATCGCGTTTATTCTGGTCGTCAATCGCCTGCCGACTCCTTTGAATCGTATCGAGTTTCGCCTTTTCTTCCGCAGCCTCTCGTGCAGTACGCGCGGCTTTAATGCTCGCAGGTTCAGTCGCGGCAAGTACAACACCAAAAGAGAGTGTCGTAGTAAACATGGCAATAGTTGCTATGGCAAGAATAACAATGCGAGATACGGGTTTATTAATGTGTTTCGATTTTTGCAGGTGATGAGGTTTGATTAGGAAAAAGATCGTGGCAATTATTAAGCCGACGAGGACTAGTACCAAAAGCACGCCACTTACGTAATAGATTACATCCACTTCAATCTCCCCCAACTCAGTGTTATGTCAGAATTTTAACAGAAGCTACTAATAAGTACATATGCGCCTTCCGTGAGTAAGTTATGTCTCGTTGATCCTAGCGCCATAAATCTTGACGTCCCGTTCCAGAAAGTCTTTTTGTTATGATAGAAAGAATGACTACACTAACAATGATCTCCGCACATCATAACCACAACAATGGCTACATAGCACTGGTTAATTTAGAGCTTGGCAACCTTCCGCAAAAACTATCAGTCGGGGAGTACGAGTTAGTAGTAAAATCAGAATTCCATATCTCGCTAGTCTGCACTAAAAAACTCGCCGTACTCATCGATCCAAATAGGGTGGATGAAATCAGGGCGGAGATCGTTGAGTGCTTCCAGCAATTCATCCAAACCAACCCTCTCACCGACTACAAAATTACAGATCAATACAGGCTCGTAAAACGTGATGACCGTGTTACTCTCGTCGTACTCGTAACAGTCCCTGGACTAGAGAGCTTCTTCGCTGAACTTGAAAAGAAGTATGACAAGAAACTCCCCATCCAAGTAACGCATATTACCCTTTATACACTCCAGCCAGAAGTGGGCATTGGAATACTTTCAGAAGAGGAACTAGAGCGGGATTCCGTACCCGTAGCCGCTCCTCTCAACATCCTATAGCCAGTCTTACTTTCGCTCATCCGCCTCATCCCACGATGTTATAAATCATAATGCGAAGTGATGTATAAAATTCATCATTTTCAGCTCATTATCATTCTCTTTAACCCAAAAAGAACCGCATTTTATTCCCATTTCTCAGCGTTTCTTCAATTTCAGTCCATACAGTTAGATATGCAGCTGAACGAACGTTGATTGATACACCGATAGTGCAGCGGCGCTCAAAGAGAGGTGTACGGCAGGAGGAACCGGCTGACAATAACAGTAGCTAAACAGAGGGAGCACTTATATGCTAACGAAGAAATCACTACTTATAGCTGGAGCGGTCACCACTCTAGGGATCGCATCGACATTCGGAGCGCACGCCGCGCTCGCAACCTACAACCACGATACAAATGATGAAAGCCTGGTCGAAAGAATCGCTATGAAGTTTAACCTTAGCGAGAATGACGTCCAGGCCGTTTTTGATGACTACAAATCTGACCAAGCCGCAGAAAAAACATCCAAGTACCTACAAAAACTCGTCGACCAGGGAAAGATCACCCCTGAACAAAAAACACTCATTGAAAACAAGCTAGCCGAGCTGCGCGATAAAGTAAATCAGGAAATTGCTGACCTGCGCACATGGGCGGACGCCAACAATATTAGCGACATCAGCTACATCACAAAGGGCGTCTTCAATAAGAACAGCAACTACCTTCAAGAGCTCGTGAGCGATGGAAAAATCACTGCTGAGCAAAAGACACTCATTGAAGCAAAGCAAACAGAGCTAAAACAAAAGTACGATCAGGCCAAAGCTGACCTTAAGCAGTGGGCGAAAGATAACAACATTGACCAAAAGTATCTCATGATGGACCACGCGTGGAACCGTTACTACAATCACGGTGACTACAACGACCATCACCACAACAAATAGTTCCCACTTATATACACCAAAAGGCCTCGTCATCACGACGAGGCCTTTTTCGCCCTACCTAGCTATGACACAAGACCGTAGTCCTCTAGTCCTTCTTGTATAGCAAGTGCAAACCGTGCCGTACGAGCGATGTGCAATTTCGTTTCAGGATATCTATCTCTCATTTTTCGCTTAAACGGCTCTTTGGCATTGGCGGGAATAATACCGAAGCCACCAGATTCTATAGCATAGGCAAACCCCTCCTCATCGTTTTCACTATCCCCGGCAAATACAATCTGCGGCACTTCAGCTAAGCTGTCTCGCTCCGCAAGAAGGGTAGCGCCAAATTCTATTGCTGCACCCTTATTCACCGCTCGCCCGTCCGCCATCCTCGGAAGGATATCGAGATACTTTCCGCCCGAAAAAATGACCGTGGATTGAACCCCGTTTCCAAGTAGCTCGGTACGTATCCGTTCGGCATACTCTTCATGGAGCGGCTCGGGTAATACAGCATTGAAGCTGAGCTTGTTGTCACTCTGCGCCATACGCTCCTGCAACACCAATTCACCAGCAAACTCTTTTGCCTGCAATGCTTCGTATGCCTTGCCCCTATTCCAACCTGAAAGTGCTCCAGGCCACTGCTCCACAGGCACGAAACATCCATCTTGGCGTAATACCATCTCTGCACCTACCGACCCGACAAGGAGATCCATTTCAGAAACCGCGTGTTGGAATACAGTGCTATCCCTCTCAACTTCTTCGTAATGAGACTCAAGTGTACGACCCGTGACCGTCCCAAAATAAAAGGGGACATGTCCATATTCTTGCTTTCTCCGCTTTACGGCGATCGTTAAAGCAAAGAGCGCGCTGTTCGCCGCCTGTTGGTCATCAGGAAACCAATCACCCGCTTGTAATGTCCTATCGATATCACAGGCAAGATACGTAGCTCGTTCAGGGTATCTCATTACACTAACTTCGACATCCGCTACAAAGCCCCGTCGCCTCGAATGTATGTTCTTGTATTTCAAAATTGCTCG
>CAZBLZ010000040.1:3561-8270 GCA_964493045.1 uncultured Candidatus Saccharibacteria bacterium | reverse complement strand
CGGCAGCTACATATGGGATTTTGATTTCCCTTTTTTGAAATATTTGCGACCTGTTAACTCCTCAGCCTTTATGCTCAACCTCTCGATAATATTCGCTGCCTGTTTTCTGATTCAGGCCCTTTGCTACTGGCTACCGCGGACTAGGCTCTATATCAATGCACTTCTAGCTATCATTCTTTTTATTACCATCCTATCGATATCCGGACATCTCTATCGTATAGACCAGCTCGTCTCAGCACAGCTACTCATGCCCATACCTACCGTAGCAATTATTGGGTTTTTAGTACTGTCGCTGGCAATGTTTACTCATGTCAACCATATGAGCCATCTCTATCTTAATAAGAAAATTCTAAGCAGTTTCTTACTGATGCTCGTCGCTATCATTGGCGCCAATGTAGTGGTATATCGTAATTTCAATAACACCGTAGAGCTAGCAAATCGTGCGGATGCCGTACATGGAACGCTCACTGCTATATATAACGCTAACTTGTACCTCGCAAGTGCCGCTTCTGACGCACAATCCTATGAATTAAACGGAGACTCTCATGCTATAGTCTCTTTCCAAAAGAATAAGCAGGCCTACTTCAAGACTATTAAGCAAGCTGAGACTTCCATTACAGCAGCCGACGCAACCAATCGAACGGCAATCCAAGAGGTGGCACGTTCTGGAGAAAAAATCTTAGCCACAGGCGATACCATATTAGTCGAGAGAAAACAGCATGTCAGTCAAGTTATTATCACAGAGAACGATAAACTCTTAAATAGTTATACAACACAGTTATTCCAGCAAGTGGAAGCCTTGGGCGCTAGTTACACGGCAGAATTTAACAATATCTTCACTCAAGAAGCGTACGGTGGACGAGGCATCGTAACGGGCGTATCGCTCGCTAGTGCGCTCAGTGTTCTGTTGATTATTTTTACGCCGCTATTTATTCGCCAAACTATTGAGAAGCTTTCCCTCACTGAGGAACAGCTTAGAAAAAGTTTACGAAAACAGTTTGAAGAGAGTTCTCGAGTCGAAGCAATCTTATCAAGTATTGGTGATGGCATTTTTGCAGTTGATGCTGAAGGTAGTATCACCATTTTCAACCCAGCCGCAGAGCAGCTAACCGGACTCTCGGCCTCATCCGTAATCGGAAAACCTTACGACGAAGTTTTGCATTTTACCTCCACTGACACTACCGGGCACATACAAACTAATTTTGTCACCAAAGCACTTGCAGGTACGTTAAGCCAGATTGACCACCATCTAACACTTGTGCACAAAGCTGGGCATCCGCTAGACATTCAGATCTCAGCCTCTCCTGTACGCAGCCACCAAAGTACCGTGGCAGGTGCAATTATTGTCTTTAGAGATCGCACAAGTGAACAAGCACTTGAAAATGCCAAGGATGAATTTGTATCACTTGCTTCGCATCAGCTACGCACGCCAGCAACTGCTACCAAGCAGTTCCTTGCCATGTTCTTGGAAGGCTATGCCGGAAAAATTACTGATCAGCAACGTATATTCTTGCAACAGGCTTACGACAACAACGAGCTAGGTATTAACATCATTGAAGACCTACTCAACATTACACGACTAGAAAGTAACCGACTAAAAGTCGTCAAGGAAAAGATTGAGCTAACTGACTTCTTAAAGCGCACTGCTGAGCAGCATCAACCCTACGCACTACGCGGCGAACAAATCATACGCCTAGCTCTACCGCGCAAACACGTGTACATTGAGGCCGATCCTAGCTTGCTCGGTATGGCCGTAGACAACCTCGTCACAAATGCTTTGAAATACTCACCCGAAAAAAGTACCATAACTATAACACTCACAGATGGACAGCACGCATCAATTGCCGTCAGTGACAATGGTATCGGCATCAAGAAAGAAGATATTAAGAAGATTTTTGAACGTTTCACCCGCCTTGAAGATCCGCAGAAACAGCACGTAAGCGGGACAGGTATCGGGTTATATTTAGTGAAGCGAATCATTAAGATGCTGCATGCTAAAATAAAAGTAGAATCAGACTACGGCAAGGGCTCAACCTTTACCTTAGAACTTAAAACATTGGAGTAGTATGGCTAACATCCTAATTGTCGAAGATAACGAGTCACTGCGATTAGCATATTCAAGCTTCTTACAGCAAGAGAAGCACACAGTAACTGCCTGCGCTAGCGTAGATGAAGGCCTCGCTTATCTAGCGAACAATACGCCCGACATAATCCTACTCGACATGTTACTGCCTAAGAAAAACGGTCTTACCCTACTTAGGGAATATGACGTAGTTAATACACATCCTAGCGTGAAGGTCATCGCCTTTTCAAACTACAGCGAGAAACAGATTAAGGATGAAGCAGAGCGTCTCGGAGTTAAGTTATATATGACCAAGGCGCTCACCACTCCAACCGAACTTGTCCAGACTATCAACAAGCTGCTTGTTTAGACTCGGACACTCAGTTGTTTGCTATTACAACTGAATAGTGCTTATATTAACGTACATTATTACTGCAGAATATCTGGAGGAACGTACCTATGAGCATGGCAAGAGGTGAGTTACTAGAACGCAAGCAAGCAGTCCCTATCCGTTCACGCACTAAGGCAGCCTTAGCGGCTGCCTCCTTACTCATGGTGGCAGGTTGTACCGCGGAGTCTACTGGTGGCTCAGGCGCAGATGCGAGCCCTTCTGGACCGGCTGCCACAGTCAAATCGGCCACACCTTCACCTAAGGCATCCTCTCCAGCTAAAACCACCGAAACCGCCTGTCTACCTGGCGCAGGTTATGAGGCGAGTAAACGGTTTAATAACAATGAGGTACAATTATCTAAACTCATTGGCGTGCAGGTTCGCCTCGGTGAACACGCATGCCACGAAAGCCTCGTCATACAACTTGGTGGCGATGATGACACAAAACCTGGCGTACATGCGCATTATGTTAACACCCCTATAAAAGCAGACCCGTCTAACAAGAACATCGAAGTCGATGGTAAAGCATTTCTTGAAATCGACCTAGGCGCTTCAATGCATGATGCAGCTGGTCAGTTAATTGCATTTCGCACCGTGGGGCCTTCAGAAGGTGTCATCAACGAAGTACTCAGGACTAGTGATTATGAAGGACAATCAAGCCTAGTGATTGGCCTGGACAGAAGACTACCTTTCACACTGACCGAGGTGTCTCAAACAGAAGGATGTCCGCAGCTCTGCGAAGTTATTAACATTCGGTCTCAGTAATCATCCAGACACTCTAAAATTTTCTGTATACTAATCTTATGACCAAACAGCAACGTATCGTTTTATGGGTAAGTATACTAGCCTCATTCGTTGCCTTCTTGGATGGCTCCGTAGTTAATGTAGCCCTACCTGCCATAGTCCGTGACTTTGGTGGCGGCCTTTCTGTGCAGCAATGGGTAGTAGACTCCTACCTCTTGACTCTGGGATCACTCATCTTGATTGCCGGTTCGCTATCGGACTTATTCGGAAGAGAGAAGATCTTGCGCTGGGGCCTCATAGGATTCGGTGTCGCTTCCTTACTCTGTGCAGCAGCACCGACAAGCACCTTACTCATACTTTTTCGCGGGCTACAGGGCGTAGCGGGCGCATTACTCGTTCCTAGTTCACTAGCCATCATCATCTCTACTTTTAAAGGTCCATCCCAGGCAAAAGCCATTGGCAGCTGGACAGCATGGACGGGGATTGCGTTTATAGTCGGGCCACTTGTTGGGGGCTTTTTAGTTGACACGTTGTCATGGCGAGCTATTTTTGCAATCAACATCTTACCTATCGCCATAACACTGTGGCTTATGAAATTCCTGCCCGACCACGGAAGAACTAGTGCCAGTGTCAAAGTAGACATGTCGGGGGCTATTTTATGCACGCTTGGCCTTTCAGGTGCAGTATATGCCCTTATCGAACAACCCCACTACGGTTGGGGTAGTCCTTTCATCTACTTGTCAGGGATATGTGGCGTACTACTTCTAGCCGCATTCATATGGTGGGAAAATCACGCCAAACAGCCCATGCTCTCACTTAGCCTTTTTCGTATACGAAACTTCAGCGTTGGAAATCTCGCCACAATAGCAATTTATGCCGCACTCTCCGTATCAACATTCTTGATCGCGATTACCCTGCAACAGCTCGGTCATTACTCGGCCCTTAACGCAGGTCTGGCACTTCTACCGGTCACTATTGTGATGTTCTTTTTATCATCAAGGTTCGGCGCATTAGCTGGAAAATATGGGCCACGTTTCTTCATGGCAGCCGGACCAATGATTACCGGCTTAGGTTTTCTACTTTTACTACATATGAAAGTACCCACGGTATATCTCACTCAAGTACTACCCGGGGTATTAGTCTTTGCTTTCGGGCTCTCCATGACCGTTGCACCGCTTACTGCAGCGATATTGGGAGACATTCCTCATGAGCAATCCGGTGTCGGTTCAGCCGTTAACAATGCAGTCTCGAGAATTGCTGGTTTAGTTGCAATCGCGATAATCGGCTTAGTCACTGGTATGCCACTGACAATGAGCGGCTTTCATAGAGGGTTGATCGCAACGGCAATCCTCATCGTGGCAGGCGGCATTATCTCCGCGCTTGGCATCCAAAACACCCACAAAGCTAAATCATAGCTTAAACATCTATTAGCTCCATTCACTCTTTTATTGTAAAATATGGAGATGTCAGGTGAATTTCTATTAGCGGGCGATGAGCATGGTATGAATGCACA
>CAZBLZ010000040.1:0-3461 GCA_964493045.1 uncultured Candidatus Saccharibacteria bacterium | reverse complement strand
CGAAGATTTCGTGATCGTTGAGCTCGGACATAATGCCGTTCCAATTGCTCGCAACCAACAGGACCTCATCGGTAATCGCGTCTATGTAGGCATTGAGGCATGGACTAGAGACCGCAAACATTCACACTACCTACAGCATCTTGGTGACTCAGCTCTTAAAAATACATTCTTCATTGACCAATATCTTTACCCTGAAATGAAGCATGCGACCGATAGGTTAAGCCATGATGCCGAGATATTTAGCGAGCCTTATGATCCGACAACCATCCTTCCGGATAATGCTGCCGATGAACTATTTCTCAGCAACGTCTTTGGTGATCCTCACGTATATGCCAGTCCCGGTCGGCCTCAGCTACTCTTACGAGAAGCTGCTCGACTACTCGCTCCAAATGGCACGTTAGTAATACGCGAGACACTGACCCCTCATTTTTCACAAAGCACACTCGCTGACGCAGGGCTTCATACTGTTCACCGGCAAGATTACAGAGACGACAAGGTATTCTGGGAAGAACTCGAGAGCGTATTCAACGGAGGTAATCAATACGCCTTAGTTGAGCCTACGAGTTTTTATTTGTTTATCCAGCCAACTGAAAACCCGACAGACATAGCTCAATAACAGTGCTATGATATATGTATAGACAAGAGAGATTTTCAAGGAGGCGGGTCATGAGCAGTACACACAAACACCAGAGCGTAGCCGTGATTAGCGGCAATGAGTTTATAATGCCACGTGCAGTAAAGCCCGCTCTTTCTGCTCGCCCCAAGCCAGCCCCTTCATCTAAGTAATCATGGATACTAGTGCTGTTGTTTCTCTACAAGATGTTGCCAACATCGTAACTTTTATTGCACCCGGCTATTTCGCCATGCAGGTGTACTCACTGACATACGCCAAGAAAGATCGTGATTTCTCTCGGCTCCTCATAGAAAGTGTTATTTACAGCCTACCAATCGTAACGCTCGTCAACATATTCTGGCAGAAGATCCTCAGGCAACATAGCATCACAAGTCTAAACATCACCTACGCACTGGTAATACTTTGCGTGGCCATACTCTCGGGAGCATTGGTAACATTTCTACGAATGAAATGGCCAATAAGTGCCATTGCCACCAGGATGGGACTCGGCTCACCTGACGAAGATTTTGTTAAAACCCAACTACTGCGTATCAACGCCAAAGATGCTAAGAAGAATCCCGTGACCGTTAAGCTTAGAAGCGGTACGGTGTTTTCAGGTACGGCCGACCGTCTTAGTCGATATAACCGTGATGGTCTCAAATACTATTATTTCGCCAACTTAGCTTGGTTTAATAAAGCAGATGCAAGCTGGGATGAACGAGAAGGCGGCATCATCGTGGAACGTAGCGAGATCGAATACATCGAGACGCCCAAGCTCTCCGCTTAACATCATTGTGTCTTCGTGAATAACCGCTTTTGACGGCAGGAGTTTTAATTAGCGCATTCTCCTTGAGCGGAAAACTATTCTGGTGAGCATTTCTTACAGTAGCCTTGGATTTCAAGCTGGTGGCTTTTAATCACAAACCCTAATCCATCCACCAACTGAGAAACTTCCGATTCCAAGGAAGAATTTTCAGGCAAGATAAAACTCGTTCCACATTGTAAACACGTTGCATGGTGGTGGTGTTCATGGAAGTCATCTGTTAGCTCTAGCTTATACTTCCAGCCAGTTTGCAATCGTTGCACAATTCCAAGCTTCTCAAACAGACTAACAGTACGATACACACTAGCCTTGTCCACTTCCTGAGTGCGTTCCACTAACTCACGCATAGACAGCGGTTCCTGGCCCTGCAATGCCGCATAGACTGCTTTACGTGTTTGCGTTACGCTCTGTCCTGAAGCACGTAGTTTCTCTTCAAAGATATTCATCACCATGCCGCAATTTTATATAAATTGCGAACTTTTTGCAATTATCTAGGATTTTTTGCGGAAGGATGGGATAGTACGGGCACGCTCGGTCTTAGTCTTACGCGCGTTTTTAACAGCGCGAGCAAACTGACGTTCGGTGTCGTTGTCAGCGTAGCGAGCAATTGGGTCAGTGACAAGTACTGGCTTCTTAGACTTCTCGTCGAGCTGTTTTAATAGATCGATTGCCGTACGCTCCATCAGCCATTCGCGACCAGGAGCAGTCTCACCGATGGCGGTTAGATGCCACAAATTTTCGGACCGCTTATCAGTTTTCATAACCTGGAGCGGACTAGCCACAAGTGACGGGCCTGTTGGCAATAGACTATTTACGTCTTCAATGAGATCTTCCGCCCTTTCGGCGTCAGTCACAAATAGTTCGATAGCCATTGTCCAGACACCCTTTTGTGCAATACGCACACCAGCAATGTTCTGGTTAGCAAGCCAAATAACCTCACCGTTCAAGCCTCGAATTCGCGTAGAGCGTAGCGTGATTCGTTCCACGACCCCCTGGATATTCACGAACGGTTCAACAGTTATAAGATCGCCAACTCCAAACCAGTGTTCGGCCATCATACCACCACCAAATGCAAAGTCTCGTAGTAACGGGCTAAACACACCACCCAAGATCACTGCGAACAATGCACTAGCCCCGATCAATCCAGAGGGCTGATTGTCTGGATGCGTGAAAACCCACCAAAAGTACAAGCCTAGTACAACAAACAAAACACGCATGATCGCGATCGAAAGGATGGTCCACGTTTCTAGGCGGCGAAAACGATTTACTGCGTTCAGGTCCGCAGAAGAATCCGCACGTTTCCCAAATCTGCGGCTTACGCGGCGCAGTACGACAGACATAAGCTTGCCCGCTAATAGCGCTCCGACTAAGCTCGCCAAAAGTACCCACAGCGAATTGCCAGAAAATAGTGAATTAGTAATATGCCTGAACACATTAGTAGACTGCTCTAACGTTTTGTCAGCAGCGAGGATGGTAAGGGTCATGAACATTACAGTACAACTCCTTATAGTTTGTATACATAGTGTAGCTGAAATGAGTGCTAAATCACTCATTATTTATCATCCCTTATGGTATCGCGACGATGAAAGCGTTGTCAAATAGGCAGTTTGATTATACAAAATTGTTTTAAGTCAAACCGCAATCTGTTAAACTGATTTGGTATACGCGCCCGTAGCTCAGCGGATTAGAGTACTTGGCTTCGAACCAAGGGGTCGTAGGTTCGAATCCTGCCGGGCGCACCAATACGTTCATCCTCTAAAGACCCAAATGGGTCTTTTTATTTACTTAAGACGTCTGCTAAACTATAAGCAAAAAGAAGGGTAGCATGACTCGATTACCAACACCAGGACAAGATGACGGCGTATGGGGCAACGTATTAAATGACTTCTTGTCAGTTGAACATGCAGCTGATGGTACGCTCAAAATCCGTACCGACGGCACCCTGACGAACTTCTACACTAAGCCATCCGGTGGTATCCCATCCACTGATATGACCTCAGCCGTGCAGACACAGCTTAATGCAGC
>CAZBLZ010000039.1:0-9235 GCA_964493045.1 uncultured Candidatus Saccharibacteria bacterium | reverse complement strand
CACTGGGTTCTGGTTCCAGCATTCGGGGGTTCGAATCCCTCCATCCCAGCCATGAGATTATTTACAGATTAGAAAATCGCTATAGTAGCGATTTTCTTTATTTTTGACTTATATCACCCCTGTTGAAGTGTTCCATAATTTATTCTCAAGCTCAGTATAGATGTAGCTACCCCTGTTTAACTGGATGTGGGTATAATAGATTATGGAACACTCAAATAACAATACACCCGCTATTACAGAGAACAAGCCGATAACTGAGCACGAGAAAGAGCGCGTACTCGAAGAAGTTCGCGATATAATGCGCAGAATGAGAGAAGCAGAACGAAATAGTCAGCCTTGCGATCCTAAGAATTGTGAAATTCACAAACGATTTAATTCTAGGACTAGGCTTGGAGTTATGTCTTAGTATTGTAGATATCGTCACAAAGCTTTAGTCTATGTGCACTAACCTATGTTAGGACATTTGCGCTCAGGGCTCTGATTATGAGCAATTCAGTCTCTAATTTTGCATTAGTGTAAGTTTAATCGGATAAAGCATATAATAAAACTATTATGGCAAGTGACCGACTTACGAATTATATTAAACCGAATTTTAATTTCGCTAATTCTTACGAGAAATTAATAAAGCAAAGTGCTAATCGAAACGTATTTAACAAGCCAACAAATTTTTTTCTTGAGGAAATCTTAGAAAAGAAGAATGTGTTTATCCTTGCAGAGCCGGGACAGGGGAAATCTAGGCTTGCTAAAGAACTAGCTAAGATTTTAGATGAACGACACGTCAAGTGGGGTTTGGTAGAACTCAAAAGTAAACATCAAAATGAATCTATTGAGCAATTCGTTCAACGCTCACAGCCTGATCTTAAAATTGATTCGGATAACGCATACGTATTTTTAGATGGACTCGATGAGGTTCCGCAGATGAACTTGCTTGGTACGATCGAGTATCTTAAATCTTTCATTAAAGATCACCCTAATTTGAATGTGATAACAACATCTCGTATTCACTTTTTCTCCAAGTATCAACATACTCTATCCTCAATTGATGCCACGTTCGTTGAAATTGAGCACCTTACCAGATTTCAAGCCAAGGATTTCCTTTCTTCACTAGATATCCCTAGACCGACCATTGAAAAACTGTTCAAAGATTTGAATATAACTTATGAACGTGTTTCAGTCCTTCAAACGCCAAGATATCTAGAAATGTTGGCTCAGCAGGTCAGCGATAATCCATCGATAGTGAGCGGACTAAATAGAGCTACGCTGTTTGAATCCTTTGTTAAGGGAGCCCTTAGGGAAGAAGACTCAAAACAAGGTCGCCAGTTAGTTTTGCATAAGATAAGATTCTTGGAAAAGTTAGCATTGAGCATGGAGATCGCTCAACTGAACGTAATATCCGAAGATGATCTTGTTACATTTATTGATGATGCAAAATCCGACGTCAAAACAATACTTTTAGGTCAAATCGGGGACATTGAAAATCTCTATGAACATAGTTTGCTTAAGAAGACAGGTGACGACGTAAGTTTTACGAATGCCGAACTTCAAGAATATCTAGCCGCAAGAAGTGTCTTAAGACTGAAAGACACATCTAGGAGTATTTTCGATCTAGTAATAGAGCCAAACCTTAGAGAGCCAATCCCATCATGGTCAAATACTCTCTCCTACATAATCGATGAAGTCCCAGATGTTGCAATCAAACTTCTTGCTTTGAGATCGGAAGCCTTCAAATCTCAAGATGAGAGTCTACATCGACTCGTAACTGGTTCAACTAGCTCGAAAATGGCAGAGCAAGATAAATCAAAGATATTTCAAGATATATGGTCATATTACATAAATATGAAGCAGATGATCCGCTATGAATTATCTTTAAACCTTGCAAACTACGCATCCACAGATCAGGTTAGTGCCATGGTGGCTGATCTTAAATTACTTAAAAACGAGCCGGACAGTCGTGAAGATGCCGTTAACATTATTAGCATTATTGGCGACATGGCAAAGCTAGAGAGGCTGAATCTAATAGATCATGAAGCTGCTATTGATAAGCTTATTGACATGGCTTTGACTAGTGATGATAACATCATGAAACATAATGCGATTAACTCATTGACAGAGTTTGGTGATGAATCGGTTATTGAAAAATTGTTTGCATTAAACAGTGTGGAAGACCAACTTGTGCAAGGTAGTCTGCAGCATCTTGCGCATGAGTTGAATAAGAATAGCCGGAAATCTATAGAAATTTTTGTACACGGTATGAAACGTAACGACATAGGACAGTCTAGAGTTGGCATTGAGGACGTTGATGAGCCGGAAGCGATCAGTTATTTTTTGGAATTTCTTAGCAAAGATGCAGACCTGGTTAGGAAAATCATCAATCATAATAGAATCTTTGTCGATGAAGAACGCAAATTTCTTGGTCATATACATGAGTACTGGAAAGACGAATGGCTAGATCTATTGAAGCAGTTTGTAAAGACTGCACATACCGTAGATTCGGGTTATTATGCGGCTCGGTCTGATTTTGTTAGTAATGTCATTGATCTTATCGCCTATAAAGACCCAGACTATGTCAGAGAATTATTGAATTACTCTATTACGGATAAAGAGTCACATTTCATGTACAGCGCCGGAAACGATATTGTAAGATTAATCAAACTTTCTGATGTTGATTTTATTCTGGACATGGCTAAGAAACATGATGTTGAAAAGTACACCTTCTTTGATCTTCTCTGGAATGTAGCTAAGTCAGATAATAAAGACCACGAAGTAATTGATCGAATTACTAAAGAGGAGTTTGCTGATTTTTACGACTTTAAAGAAAAAAATATTGCTAAATGGCAAAAGAAAGCAAACATTGATCGAAGAACACTTGAGTTCAATGGTAGAGTTGAAAAGATCGGTGATGGCGACAAGCAGGTGTCTTTCCGTAATTTCACCAGTGCTCTTGATATGATTGTTCAAGATTTGACTGACGAATCTAAAAATCGTCAAAAGGTTCAGTATACGAGTGACCAAATAGATATCATATGGGTCAAAGCCAAAACGGAAGTACTAGATGCTTTTGATCCTGCAGACGTAAAAGTAACAATCAATAACAAAGATGACAAAGGCTCTAGAAGTTATACTATTACTCTCTATGCACACTTATTTGAAATGGCGTTGCAGTTTGGCTACTTAACAAAGCAGCCAGACATGCAAAATTACAGAGAAAAAATGATCTCCGCCATACCGTATGCTTACTATAACGATAAGAAAGCGATACTTGCTAATCTAAAAACCCTTACCGAATTCGAAAAACTAAAAGCTATTGAAGCTTATGCCGATGTTGATAGCGATAAGGCACAGTACATGCCGAATAACCTTGTTGATATCGCAAGGGAGTTTAACATTGCAGAAGCTGTACCGATACTAGACGCTTTCGTAGACATTAAAACAATTGATGATTATGTGCGATTAGATGCACTGGATGTATCTGAAGAGATTGCCCCAAATAAGGAAAAACTACAAGCTATATTTAAAAAATACGAAACTAAAAACAAAGAACTTGCACTGCATGCAAACGCATTACTTATAAAAAAATACCAGGATAAGGATTCAATTCTTTGGTTAATTAATTATGTTAGAGACAATGCATTTGAATATACGAGCACTGCTAATAGAGAATTTCATACGGTTGGAGTATTCGAGCACGAGATTCACGATAAAGATAGAATTAAGCCACTGCAGGATATCGATGATATTGAATATGTCGAGACATTTCTCAGTCTTTTGGACTACTCTTTCGAACTTGTTGAGAGGGGTGTCACGTGGCATAGTTATGCGGGTTATATATGGTCAGTAGTTGATCAATATTTCACTAATATCGTGTCCAAGGCGAATCACAAAGCATTCACACAACTTGAGAATCACGTATCTGAATACGGAGATCCACAAACAACTGCATCATTCATATCTCATCTGAATAGCATAAAGCGACAATATTTAGATGCTCTTGGCAAAGAAAAACCTTTCAGTCAGTCCATTCGTATTCTGAATGAACTAAACGATAATCAGAACCTTATGATCTCGTCAGATAAACAACTTCAAGAACTTGTAATTGAAGTACTAGAGAATGATTTAACGTTATGGGTAAACGGGGAAGGTCGAAAGCTTCTGGAACAAGACGAAGTTCCTGCTCAAAGAAATATGTCTATCATTCTTGAAAACTTTCTCTTGAGAAGGGGTTTTAAAAATGAAGAAATCAGAAAGAATGGTATACGACTATTGAGGGAAACTCAGGCTGAAGATGACACGCGAACTGATTTTCTTGTGTACTACGGATTTTTTGGCCCGATCGTTGTGGAACTAAAGCAGTCCAGTCACGGAGATCTTGTCGGAAAGGATTTGACCAAGAAGGAATCATATGAGAGCTTAGTCAAGTATATGCGACAGTTTAGTGCAAAACACGGCATTTTCTTTGTTTATGAAAGAAAAGAAAGAACCGAAGAGGCTTGGCAGATACACTTGAAGAAGATTAAAGAATCTTACAATAAGATACCGGGAATTATAGTTGTTGGTATTAATAACACTAATCGCAAGAAACCAGCTCTCAAAGCCAAAAAGCCGGCAACTAAAAAGGATAAATAGACAATGCCAATGCTTAATTTACCACCCCAGCACTATGATCAATGGCCGCTTTCTAGACGTGCACTTGCCTATTTGCGAGGAGCTCAGACAATAACTGAGATCCAAAATAGAACCATAGATTTCTGGTTGGTTTCTTACTATCTTTTATCTCATTCTGTTGAACTAACTATCAAGGCGGTTGTAGGCAAAGTTCAAAATACAACCCCTAGGGGCCATAATATTCAATTACTCTCAGAGCAATACAGAGAGGTTTGTGGTTTCACTGATCATGAAATGCGTGTAATAAGAGAGTTAAATGACCTAAATAATGGATCGGGTGGTTTGAGGTACGATAATCCGGTTATTGGTGACTTCCTTCCGTTTACATTTCGCGACGGTGTATTAATCATAGAGCGTTTATTTATCGAGAATTTTCAAAATGACAGGTAAGAAACTCATTGATTCAAATGGCATTGAATTTAAGTATGTAGAAATAGATCAATTTGATGGCTATGACTTTGATCATATGGAAAAACAGAAAGAAAAATATGACAAACGGATTGGGTCACTCTTAATATCGTTTAGCGAGCTCGAACAGACTTTAGACAAGGCAATCTCTTTTTTAATCAGTGACAGGTCTGACGATGATGGTTATAGAATTACAATGGATCTTAGCTTTAATCAGAAAGTTCAACTTTTTAACCGGTTATGTAAAACGTACTTTGTGTATAATCCCAAAAAAGGAATCAAAGAAAAATTAAAAAACTTAATAGAGCAATTGATTTCAGCGGCCCGAATTAGAAACATAGTCGCTCACGCTAAATGGATGAGCTTGGATAAAGATGGGTTTGTTAGGAGTAGGGTTGGAATGGATGATGAAGCACAGATTCAATTCAAGTATTACAAATTGACACCCTCAGAGCTTTATCGATTAGAGCGAAAAATCATTAAGACCGATAACGATTTCTACGAGTTTCTTGAAAAAAATAATTTGATTTAGCTTTGCGTAATCATCAAGTAGAGAAACAAAAGAGGAAGATGCGATTCGTCAGAATAGGGCAGATAAAGACGGTTAATTCCATGTCATCCTAGAGGACGAGCATAGCGTCTACACTAAGATGAAATGTTATTCCAAATCTTTTAATTTTCTATACATATTAAACAGACTTGGTAAAATGGTGTTCCAATTTTGAGACACTAGGCCAGCCAGGAAATTATACAGATGAAAAAAGTTCCAAAATCTAATTTTTGGAACTTTTTTCTATAGGTACCCTTGTTAACTGGTGTTCCAAACCTTATGGCGTGATATAAACTTGAGCCTCCCGTGGTTTATATCAAAGAACTTAGGCTACCTCTTCTGTTACAATAAACTCATGACAACTCAGACTAACAATAGATTAGTGAATATTAAAGCCGTCTTCTTTGACTATGATGACACTCTAGCAAACAGCCTTGAAGCAAAATGGGCCCACCATAAACATGTAGCCAAGACTCATTACGGTAAGATACTATCAGACGATGAGATACGCAAATACTGGACAAATCCTTTTAGCAAGTTAGTAGGGTTGCTGTATGGAGATGAAGATTTAGAGAGGGCTATGAAAAACAACCTTGCACATGAGGATAAGTTCCCTAAAATGCTTTTTACGGACACTGTCCATACCTTGGAACAACTTCATGATAACGGCTTTCTTACAGGTATTGTAACTTCTACGAGCCATCGTAGCTTAACGCAGGATTTAGCGCGCTATGAATTTCCAGATGATTTAGTCGACTACGTCCAAACAGAGGATGATACCTCATATCATAAACCCGACCCACGAGTATTTGAGCCGTTATCGGCATGGCTTGCGGATCGAAAGATTGAGTCTACCCAAGTTTTGTATGTAGGCGACGGCCTGCATGATATGAAGGCAGCTCTTGAAGCCGGATTTAATTTTCTGGGAGTGACTACTGGTCTTGTTTCTGCTCAGCAATTTTCCGAAGCCGGAGTAAAATCAATCGCAAAGCTTGCTGACATCCATGATGCAATAAGATAAAAAGGTTATGAAAAACTTTTCGCAGTTACTAGGAATCAGCAATCTTTAAATCCAAGAGCTTTTGATACATTGCTAATAAGCTAGGATAAATAGTGTTCCAATTTCGGGACACTAGGCCAGCCATGAGATTATTGAAAGACTACAGATTGAACTGTAGTCTTTTTTGCATCGAAAAAGTTCGAATCCCTTGTGCCGCATATTTGACCTGGCGACTAGGGGTGGAGAGGTAAACGACCAAAATAAATAGCCCCACATCGTCAGACATGGAGCTATTTTGCTCAACACATTGACGCGAAGGGCATGATCCCGCTACTCGATAATGCCCCAGCTCTTCAGAAGCCCCTCAGGGTCACCTTGATCTTCCTGGATGACGTAAGAGAAGAACATACCGAGCGCTTCTTCCATGTCTTCACTAGCACGCAGCTCTTCGGCTGTGTCAGTGTCGATCACCTGGGCGTTGAGTGCCTTCGTAACCAGCTCTTCGATGGTAGGGGCGATGGAATCATCTTCACCAGGTGTTTGGTGGTTCATATCTGATCTCCTACGAGAAGTGACTTACAGTGGCAATTATGAAGCAATTAGGAAAGAATACAAGACCAAGTCGTAGCTTCATCAAAATAATTTGCGGATCGGATGCTCGAGATTTAATGGAGCGCGGGAATAGAATAAAGATACAATATTCGATTATTTTAAGAGGTGGATTTGATTTAATATATATATTATGTTATATATAAGCGGAAGTCTCGTATTTCACCGCACAGAAGGGCAAGTCGTGAACATGTTCATCGGAATGCTGATCGGCGTAATCGCCGGAGGCATATTCGGGGCTGTAGCCGGAGGTTTTCGATATGTTCTCGCGGCTGGACAAAGTCCTCCATACGGGAGGCGCCGCAGCCCGCTTCAGAATTACCTGAGCTGGTGCCAACGCCCCGTGCTGATGCTACTCCCGATTGGTGCGGCTGCAGGAGCCCTGATCGGTTTACTTGTTAGCTAGTAGCACCCGGAAAGGGAAATCGTGTACGACCACATGATTCTGGAAGTAGAAGCGGATGGTCGCATCCACTTCGTACGCGCTTCGATCTTCTACAAGGTCATTGCCGCGTGCGACTTGGCTCGACGTCGAGGACAGGAAGTATGGTTTGTCCATAACAGCATCACCCTAAAAGCAGATGCTCGCACGGAACCCGACTACCTCTTCTATGCCTGGATCGACGCCCAGCGGACTGATGCTACCGAAATCGGTCCCGACGTCGATCCACTTACTGGTGAGAGGCTATTTCTATTCCTTCGCCGGCGTACTTGACCTAGGTTTAGTGAGCCGCGCACGACACCCAGCCCCGCGCGAGCGGGCTGGGTGTCGCCCCTCATACTGAAAATTAAAGCAGATGCTGAGAAGTTCTATTGCAAACTTCTTTATGTGTTGATGATTTGTCTGGAGCTTATATGTAGAAGAACGAAATGAACGGCGGACTCTTAGGTGTCATCCTCGTCTAGCAGCTCTCGTATCTCTTGAATATCTACCTTCCTTTCATTATCAAAAGTTTGGAACAAATCCCTTCTCCCCAGCCATGGTATTATACAGATTAGAAAAGTTCCAGATGCGGAAGCGTCTGGAACTTTTCTTGTACTTGACACTTTCCAGAAGGGTTCCAGTACCTTATAGCTTTATTTTGCGGAATACGATAAAGAGATGTCCAAGATCAGCTTTGTGGATCATAACGACCCGTGCTGTTTTTAATCAACTACTTAGCTTTATGCTACAAAAAGAAGGCCAGGCTAGGAGTTTAATTAGGATTTGTAGTTTTGGTATCCGCAAAGGTTAGGTGCGCCAATTTTTCAAAAACGACTTTTCTATCTAAACACCAATGCTTGGCGTAGAGATGATCGTTAGATTCAATGATATGCTCGTCCCAGTTTAAGCCAAGCGACGCTGCAGTTTTCTCTACGGCGTCTTCGCTTTTACCCTCAATCTCTAGGTAGTTAGGAAGTTGCGGTCATGTTTCGAGCTCAACTAATGAGCCATCGGCCATTTCCCACGTCTCGCGTTTATTCTCCTGATAGCCCGTCTGCTCCAGGCCGGCGCTTAGCAAGATTTGGCGTGTGGTATCAAAGTCATTAACGGTTGTTTCGTATTCTTTTTGTGAGTCCATTTTGCCGTCAGTAGCGTGTTGCTTGGCGCTCATTGTGACCTTGTTACTCTCATCACGTATACGAATATACGTGCAAGTCATACCCGGATTAGCGTCCGCTGCAAATACGCAGCGACGCATCAATCGCTCGGGTGTTTTCAGCGAAGCTCCGATATTCTGAAGCCTCCCTCGCATATCTTCTAGACTGATAGGGAAAAACTTTACTTCGTATTCAACGGGAGCCTCATTCATATACTAATGTTACCATAGCGTAGTCGTGAGGAATAAGTATGTTCGTCTAACTCAATAACATTTACGACACCTTCGTAACGGACAAAACCTAACTTTGCTAGCTTCCGTCCAACGAGAATAAAGTCTACAGCTGAGGGGTTCCAAGCGTCGGACTCATGCCCAGCCATGAAAAAAGATTGACAATTTGTCAATCTTTTTTCATTTAGGCGTCTG
>CAZBLZ010000038.1:3448-9677 GCA_964493045.1 uncultured Candidatus Saccharibacteria bacterium | reverse complement strand
GTCTCCTGTGCGACTTGTACATAGTAGTCTTCGGCTATCCGTGCAGGATGAGAACCATTGTATGCGCTAGCCGGGCCGGCAGTGCCAGGCCCATCTCCAAGTGGCTGATGTATTACATCACGCAAACCATTTGAAAGTGCACTGGCATGGGCCGCATTAGAACTTACACTAACCGTAGAGTGATCTTGTGTGTGGAGTATTGCATTCTGGAAGCTCACATTGTTACGAAGTAAGAGATAGCTACCGCCAGCTAGTAGGATACAGGTTGCCAAAGCCCCACTAAACCACAGGCGAGCTTGCCTATGCGGCAATATAAACCACGCTATCGTCACACATGCCAGAAACGCCCCAATCCAAGCGCTTCGTGAACCGCTGGCATACAGTGCGATCAACGTAACTACAGTAATCGCACCGAACACTAGCTTGCGACGATCGCGCACCAAAGAGACAGCAAGCGCGGCTAGTATCACTACAATATACGCACCCAGAGGATTAGCACCTCGTAATGTCGACTGTACTCGAATGTAATGTGAGTTATGGTTGATTGTTTCTATAGGCGCAATCGTTTTAGAGCCGTAGCCAAAGTGAGATAAAAACTGGTGTGGCAACGCCACGTACTGCAAAGCACCAAATAGTACTACGATTACCGCTGGAGCAACCAGGAGGCGCATCCAGTGGCGCTTTAGCCACGGGAAACGCTGTGCCGTCAAGAATACTACTAAGAACCAGGCGAAAAATCGTACATCTACTAACACGCCATACAGCAGTGCTTTTGTAGTTACATCCCCTTTCAGATACGAAACAAAGCCAAGCAATACGACTAGTCCGATGTAGCCTAATATGAGACGTACTAGTAGGCTATCAAAAAACCACTGGCGCAGCTTTGCTTCACGTATCAACCAAATAGACGCCACAACAATCATTGCAAAGACCAGGGCATCGTCCCATAGACGGAGTGCTGTGTAATGACCTAGGACGGTTGATCCCCAAACTGTTACAAAGGCGTGAAAAGGAGCTACTGCCAGGACCAAAGCCACTAAAAGCTCTGGCAGGGTTACTTGGGGTACGCGTGAGTTTTTCATAAGTGTTACAATCATTATAAATGAAAAGCAATGCATCGCTGGTATACAACTTTTTCCTTATCATAGGTGACTTTTTAGCACTCATAGCGGCATTCGTGGGTGCCTTTTTACTACGTGCCCAGAGTGCCACCCCTGTTGCCCACCCTATTAGCGGACATACCTATTTTTATGTATTCCTAGGCTTGGGCCCCTTCTGGCTACTTATCTTCGCCTTGCTTGGCCTGTACAACAGCAACATCTATGAGCGCCGCTTCAGCGAATTCGGTCGCTTATTGCTTGGCTCTTTCATTGGTATGCTGTTTGTCGTATTTTGGGATTTCTTAAGTGTTACTCCGATTTTTCCCGCAAAACTTGTGCCCATATATGGGTTTTTGTTTGGTTTCGTGTTCCTGCTTATATTCCGTAACTTAGCACGACTCGTGCGTACTGAACTCTTCGGCTTTAATATTGGCCTGACTCATGTTGCACTTATTGGGAATACGGACGTAACCGCCGAACTCGTATCATCCTTATCCGACAGTCGACACTCAGGCTACAAAGTCTTAGCGGTCGTAGGAGCTAAGGAACGCGTCGGTGATCGGCCTATCGCTACCTACCCCACCTTTGCTAGTTTCCTTAAAAACGCGCCAGACAATCTCCATGGCATTATCCAAACTGAGCTATACGCCGACGAGACTCGCAATGCAGAAATTTTGACATATGCCCAAGAGCATCACATTGGCTATCGGTTCGTACCGGGAAATAGTGAGCTATTCGTCGGTAATATTGATGTTGAATTGTTCCGCTCTAACTTACCAGTGATTACCGTTCACCACACCGCCCTGTTTGGTTGGGGACGAGTAGTTAAGCGTATCTGTGACATTCTTATTGGCGGCATCTTATTACTACTAACGTCACCTATTTGGATCATTATTGCAGTGGCAGTAAAAATCAATGATCCAACTGGACCAGTATTCTACCGAACGAAACGTCTCACTCGTTTTGGAACTAGCATCACCATATTGAAGTTCCGCAGCATGTATCAGAAGTACTGTGTTCCTCCCGAAGAAGGCTTCGCACGCATGGGTCGCCCAGACTTGCTCAAGCAATACCGCGAAAATGGAGACTTTCTACCAAATGATCCTCGTGTGACTGCGGTCGGACGATTGCTGCGCTCAACTAGCTTTGACGAGCTTCCTCAGCTCTATAACGTTTTCCATGGAGAGCTCAGCTTTGTTGGACCTCGCGCACTCGATGCCTTTGAGATCGAACAATACGCTAAAAAGAACCAGATTCTAAGTGTAAAATCGGGCATTACAGGCCTAGCAGTCGTGTCGGGGCGTAAGGGTATTAGCTTTGAAGAGCGACGCAAACTAGACCTCTACTATGTTCAGAACTGGAGTCTGTGGCTCGATGTCACCATACTCATCAAGACCATACGAGTGATTCTCGAACGTATTGCTAGCCGAGGCGAGCGCTAAATAGCATGGCTAAGCAGTCGAACCAGCCACTCAAAGTTGCCATCGTGCACGACTGGCTAGTCGGTGGTGGTGCAGAACTAGTAGTTGAACAGTTGCACGTTATGTACCCAGACGCACCGATCTACACGTCGTATGCTACTCGTGAATGGCGTGAACGACTTGACGGCAAGGTACACACTGGATGGCTCCAACCACTTGGAGGTGTTCGTAAGTTTATTCCAATCCTGAGGATTTGGTGGTTCACGCATCTTAACTTGTCGCAGTATGACCTTGTGATTAGCAGCTCAGGCGCTGAAGCTAAAGCTATTAAAGTACCCTCAACTACCCTTCATATAAATTACTGCCATGCACCAACCCACTACTATTGGAGCCGCTATGAACAGTACCTCAAACAGCCCGGCTTTGGCGCCTTTGATGGTTTAGCACGACTTGGGCTGCGTCTACTCGTCGGTCCACTGAAGCGCTGGGACTACAAAGCAGCTCAGCGGCCAGACTATATCATCGCCAACTCTACGCATATCCAAAAAGAGATTAAGAAGTATTACGGACGTGACAGCACCGTTATTCACCCACCAGTTAATCTTGCCCGATTCCAAGAACATGCGCACCACAAGCGAGCGCGTAAAGGTTTCCTGATATCCGGTCGACAAACTCCCTACAAGCGATTCGACCTTGCCGTTGAAGTATGTAGTCGTCTTGATTTGCCATTGACCGTTATCGGTAATGGGCCAGACCATGTTCGGCTCCGCAAAATGGCAGGCCCAAGCGTTACATTCTTAGGCAAAGTTTCTGACGCAGTCCTAGAAGAAGAATTCGCTAGTGCTGAAGCATTTATCTTCCCGGGACTTGATGATTTCGGTATTAGTCCTGTCGAAGCGATGGCCGCTGGCACTCCTGTTATTGCTTACAAAGCTGGGGGTGCATTAGACTACATCGTGCCTAACAAAACTGGTAATTTCTTTGCAGAGCCCACTACAAAGTCCCTGGCAGCGGCGCTTGGTGCATTCAGCCCAAAACGCTACAGTTCACCTGCAATTGCAGTATTCGCCGAAAGGTTTTCGCAGGAGCATTTCCGTGATGCAATGCGCAAGTTTATTACGAGCGTGTGGTCTTAGCCTGAATACAACCTATTAACTCATCGAATGCAATTAGGTTTTTCTGACGTACTTCTGCGAGCATCTTCTCACTCTGCACCGGCTGGCTGCGTAATGCCTTATTAACATTGACTACAGTGTCTTCAACGTTAAAATCAGGCTTATCTAGATAAGTGGTAAATTCACCGACGCCAAGGTAATTTACCAAATTCCCAACCTTAGCAGAGTAGACCAAAGGAATGAGTGGACGTTCGGCTACAGCACCTAAAATAAGTGAATGTAAACGCACGCCAAGCACAGCCGTAGATCTTTGCGCTACTGCAATAAACTCACGGGGCGTAAGCTCATTTGTCTCCACAATATAGCGATCAGCATACTCACTACTCAGGTTAGTTTGTATCCATTGCAGCAAATCTAAATCCTGGCTATAGAAAAAGGCCACTCCCACGACAGTAAGACTCGGATTGTCCTGTAGGCACTTTTCAACGAGTTGCAATAAGTGCAAACGATACACCTGCAATCGACTATTAGGATCTCGCCGCGCTCGCTTTAGTGCAAAACGAGTAGGGGTAACCGTTGCAACAAAAAACCAGTCACGCGGACAGAACAGCATATATTCACCCGAATACTTCGCAGGCACAGCTTCAGGAATCGGATAATTAAACACAATGTCGTAGGCCGTAATAATTTGTTCATCTGTAAATCGATGCGAGGTAAGCAGGGTAGCAGATTCAGTATCACGTACGAGTACTTGACTGGTCATACGAGCCATGTCACGGAGCATAGCGTGGCTCAGCTTAGTTTTGATCGGGCCAACACCTACAAAGGCCCAAAAGACTGGCTTATGCAGTAGCCGCTTAGCTACAAACGTCTGCAGGTAATAATAGATCATGTTTATGATACTAGACTCATCCTGAATAATTCCGCCGCCACCTAAGACAAGCGCGTCACTCTGCCGTAAATGACGTATAAAATTACCAAGCCCTGCAGGATATATTTTAGTGCTATTGCTCTTGCTGAGTTTTTGGGTTTTAGGAGGATTAACACTTAGTACCGTCAGTTCGGTTTCAGGTGTTTTCTCGAAGGCGTCAATGACTACTTCAGCTATCGCCTCATCGCCCAGATTATAACTACCGATAAAGGCAGAGAGTAGTAACTTCACTAGCGGCGTTTTCCGGCTACCGCTTCCATCAAAGCTACGTATTGGCGAGCAGTCTCATCCCAACTGTAGTGGCTAAGCGTGTAATTACGTACGACTTCCGCTGAGAGGCTACGTCCTGCAAGCTCACGTGTAATCGCGTTAACGTAGCCCATTATGTCACCGGGAGCCACGAGTACACCATTTTGACCATCGATAATCGCATCCTGGATACCCTCAAGTTTTGACGCCACTACTAGAGTGCCGCATGATGCGGCCTCAAGTGCCACTAAGCCAAAGCCTTCCATATCATTCTTGATTGGCACGTTGGGCATGACGAACATATCTGCAGTATTATAGAGTGCTTGCAAAAGCTGGTCTGAGACTCGGCCCAGAAGCTTTACTGACTGATCTAACTTGTGTTCAGCAATTGCTGCTTCAATAATTTCACGGTCTTTGCCTGTCCCCGAAACTAAGTATAATATCGGCTGACCGGTAGCTAGTAGCTGAGGCATTACATTGTCGATGAACCACAACACACCTTTGCGACGAACTAGGCGACCTCCCGTGTGGAGAATTTTTGAGTTAGTGAGCTGTTCGAGAGAAATACCAGCCTCCTGGGCAATCAGATTCAAGTTTTCAGCACGGGTACGGACTGTCTTGAAGCTGTCGCGTAGTCCGTTAAAGATAACTACCGGGTTAGAACCCTGCAATCCTTCCATGACTTTTTGTTTCGTTTCATTGCTAACTGCAACGAGCTGGCTCTGGCGACGGATAGCTGGTGGCACAACCGCTCGGTACACAGGGTTGGCGTAGGTCGCTTCCAACCCGTGGATCGTCATAACCGTAGGACGGCCAAGTAGCACCTTCAAAATTAGACCCAGCGGCCCCATCAGTCCATCCTGTAAGTAAATAACATCAGGACGCTTCGTCATTCCTTTCCAGAGTGCCTGCAGAAGTAACATCGGGTATACAACAGGCAGCAACTTGTTAGCTCCGCCCCATTTCACGAGCGTCACATCATTCGTCAGACTGAGAGCCGTATAGAGTTCATAGGCGGCATTTTCCATACCACCCGTACTTGGTGGATATTTTCGCGTAACGTACAGAATTCGCATATACGTATATTTCCCTGTTCCAGTCTATGACGACCACTTAAAATTCAATGGGTCTATTGTACCAAACTTCGGGTCAATTCTGGCTGCAACGCAAGCAAAAGTGTAAAATACAGTTTAGAATGCCTGCTTTACCAACCGTCTCCACCCGTAAGATCCTTGCCCGTGTTATTCCCCTCGCCTTTTATGTCCTACTTATAACCTTTTTAGTGCTGTATCTACGCAGTGTAGACTTCTCAAAATTAACCCATCTACATTTGAGCTGGCTCTATCTGATCTTGGCGAGTTTATTCTCGCTTGTCTCACGCTATATGGGAACCTTCACCTGGTTGACCATTCT
>CAZBLZ010000038.1:0-3348 GCA_964493045.1 uncultured Candidatus Saccharibacteria bacterium | reverse complement strand
ACATCACATTTGCGATGGGAGCTGCCAGCCTTGCCGGAGCGGCAAGCATGCTCGCTATTTTCGCGCCAAGCGGAATCGGTGTACGTGAAGGAATTCAACTAGTATTATTCAGTCTCATTATGCCTAAGGAGCTAGCTCTAGCAGTAACGATCATTACGCGCTTGTGGAGTGTAGGTATGGACTTTGTATTCTTCGGTCTCAGCCGGCTCATCGCAGGCAAAGCCGTCACAACTCCCTTAGATAAGCCGGAAAAGGTATAACTGCCTATACGTAAAGACTCGGCCAAGTTTACGTAACGAAAGGAACTACCATGTGTGGAATCGTCGGATATATCAGCAAACAACCCAAAGCTATAACCGCAGTACTTGATGGTTTAACAACCCTAGAATACCGAGGTTATGACTCGGCTGGAATCGCATATGTACAAGAAGACGAATTGACTGTTACTAAACAGATTGGGCGAGTGCAGGCGCTTCGAGAAAGCCTCGCGCCTGGTACAAAAGCACATAACGCTATCGGGCATACTCGATGGGCAACCCATGGTACTCCAACAACTCAAAACGCTCATCCACACTTTAATGCTGACCACACAATTATGGTCGTCCATAATGGCATTATTGAAAACCATACCGAGTTAAGATCTCACCTTGAAAAACAAGGGTACACTTTTGTGTCGGAAACTGACACCGAGGTCATACCTCATCTGATCGACTTTTATCGCAAGAAGAGTAAGAGCTTCGAGACTGCCTTCGCAGAGGCGCTGAATCAGCTGAGAGGCGCATACGCTCTAGCCGTAATTACAAGTGAAGAACCCGAAGTACTGTATGCAGCACGACTCAGTAGTCCATTAGTGCTCGGTGTTGGCAATAACCTTTGCATCTTAGCGTCTGATCCTTCGGCTATCCATACTCACACACGTCAAGTCGTATATTTAAACGATTATGAATATGTACGAGCAGCCAGTGATGGTACATACAAAATCCATGATTTTAAGAACGCTCGAACCATAAAGAGAGCAGCAACTTTGCTCGACTATGACGCATCAGTCGCCAGCAAAGATGGCTATGCTCACTTCATGCTCAAGGAAATACATGAAGCTCCTCAAACAATACGTTCCGCCACACTTGGTCGCAATAGACTAAACTCCGTTAAATTAGGTGGCTTAGAAAGCGTTGCGGAGCAATTAAAATACATAGACCGAATCGTGATCGTAGCATGTGGGACTAGCTACTATGCAGGGCTTGTAGGTGAATATTTGATCGAAGAAATTGCAGGCATACCAGTTGAGGTACAGCTCGCCAGCGAGTTTAAATATCGTAATGAACCATTCTCACGTTCTACTGCACTAATTGCAATTAGCCAATCTGGCGAAACAGCTGACACTATCGCTGCACTTAAAAAGGTAGAAAATTATGGGGTTCTTAGACTCGGAGTAGTCAACGCTATTGGTAGTACTATCGCACGATTAACCGATTCGGGCGTGTATTGTCACGCCGGCCAAGAACAAGCCGTAGCCAGTACTAAAGCATTTATCGCACAGGTAACCGTACTATCACTGATTGCGCTACACCTCTCCAACGGCTCGAGTGATCTATACCGACCTTTGCTTGAAGAGTTAGACACACTGCCCCAGAAGGCCGAGCAAGTACTAGAACTTGCCCCACAAATCGAAAAGCTTGCTAAAAAATACGCCAAGTACCGCGACATGATGTTTATTGGCAGAGGTTACGGCTACCCGTGTGCGCTTGAAGGCTCTTTGAAGTTAAAGGAGATTAGCTACATCCATGCCGAAGGCTATGCTGCCGGTGAGATGAAACACGGTCCGCTAGCCATGATCGAACCTGACTTTCCAACATTCGCGATCGCAACAGACTCACCCCTACTCGAAAAGACGTATAGTAACATTCAGGAAATTAAAGCCAGAAAAGGTAGAGTGATTGCGATTGCAACAGCAGGCAACAAACACATTACAAAACTAGCTGACGACGTGATATACATCCCGAAGACGCTAGACCAAACTAGTCCACTACTGGTAGCAATTGTGCTTCAACTGTTCTCATACCATGTCGCCTTGCATAAGGGTTTTGACGTCGACAGACCACGCAACCTTGCAAAGTCAGTCACTGTTGAGTAGTTTAGCTCTATAGGTATTCGGTTTCGTTTCGAGTCTCGAGCTCGGCTTGAATCTGTTTGATTTTGTCGATCTTTTCCTTGGGCACGATCAGAAGAGCATCTTCAGTATCAACGATGATCATGTCTTTCATACCTGCGACCGCGACTAGTTTCCGTTTGCTATCGGTCTTTATGAGCGATCCTCGGGTGTCAACAGCGATTATGTTGCCGTCTTCGTAATTCTCGAGTCCGTCTTCAAAGAAGTCGTATACCGACCCCCACGTACCAACATCGGTCCATTTGTATGGAAGGAGAATGACCATAGCTTCGCCACTATTCATGACGTGCGTCGTGACATCTTCGGTTGGGCCCTTTTCCATGGTGGCATAGATTTCCTCGATAGCTTCGTTTTCACCTGGTTGGTCCATAGCATCTTTAATCTTCATAAGTGCCTCATACCAGTCTGGGCGGTACTGCTTGTACGCTTCGAGCATCTGCTCAGGATACCAACATGTGTGGTTACAGTGCGCAACGACATGGAAGTTTTCAACTAGTTTACGTGTTTCACGTAGGTTTGGACGACGGAACAAAAACTCTTCAATCTTATAAGCTTCACGAGAACCACTCACCTGCCCATCTAGTTTCAAGTAGTCCACACCCATATTTGGCTCGGTTGCTTTGATACCGCCCGTTACCAGCTGCTTGTGTTTGGTTACTAGCTTTTCAGCTTCACGAATCATCTTTAGGAACTTGTCTTCTGGATCACGAATACAGTCAGCTTGGACAATAAAGAATGGTTCATCTGGGTGGTTAATACTCAGACGTACAAATGCCAAACCTTCACCTGGTCCACGGTCTTTAGCTACGTCTGGTTCAACTATATAGTTTTTGAGTGGAATCTGCGGAGACTGTTCTGAAACATATTTGATAAATTTACGCTTAGTAGAAATATAAATGTCTTCTGGGGTGAATTCTTTAAGCAGCGTGTTAATAGTCTGCTCATACGACGATACATTGCCAATGATTGGTTGAAATTGTTTCGGTTTGTCTTGGCGGCTATATGGCCACATCTTAGACCCTTGGCCACCGGCAGTTACGATAATCTTCATGAGTTCCAGTGTAGCATGGCTCAGTCTTAGAGGCTGTGAGAGAACTAAAAGTTTTATAAATTCAAGGGGATGAACGGACGGACAGACTGAGTAGATGCACGCTGGATGCGTACGAACTCGAAGCCTG
>CAZBLZ010000037.1:0-9717 GCA_964493045.1 uncultured Candidatus Saccharibacteria bacterium | reverse complement strand
CGGTAAGGGCATTGAAAAGGGTTGATTTGCCGACGTTTGGAAGGCCGACAATGCCTATACTGAGGGACATGATTGACCTTTCCTGATGCTGTAGCTAATGCTGGTACGGGTATGTGACCCCATATTGTGACCTCCTGAGGAGTTGCAATGATCTTGTCTACAACTCGCTCGACGATAAATTTCTTTTGTTCAAATGTCAGCTCGCCAATTTTGCGTGTAGCTGCTTGGACGAGGTGTTCAATGTCCATTTTAACAGTATTACCCCTGTTTTTCGAGGTTTTTGCAAGATCTTTCTCAATGCCTTCTTTTTGTTTGGTGGTATCACGCATCTTTTGAGCGAACATTGCTTCAGGTAACAGACCCTTACCGTAAGCATCTACATAGCGTTTCTGCTCATTTTCAAGCTCTGTGAGCTGCTTTTGTAGCGAAGCAGTATCAATTATGGTTTCGGGTGACTTCTGCTCTCCTAGCCATCGAGAAGCCTGCTTGCGTATTTGCTTCGGATCAGAAAGCAGTAGGGCGATCTTTTGCCAGACCAGACCATCAAGCACCTGTACGTTTATGCCGCCAACTTCACAGCGTGTTTTATGGTCGAAGTAACGGTGTCGGCTGATACAACGATAGTATTTCTTGCCCTCGGGGCCGTCACCATTTCTATTTGCTCCGCATGAGCACTTAACGAGGCTAGTGAGTAGGTACTGATGTTTGCGATTCTTAGGGTTGAACTTGTGATTGCGGTCTATCTGTTCACGAGCTTTATCATAGAGCTCTTTGGTGATAATTGCTGGTACATCGAACTCAATCCATTCATCACGTGATCGAACGCGGCGGCCGGTCTTCTGTACTTTGCGATACTTGGTTGCATTCTTGAGCTTATAACGGGGAAGTATGGACTCTGTTTTATTGAAGTGGTGTTTGCCGAAGTAGGTTTCGTTGCTCAAGATCCGGGCGATTGGGCTACGTGTCCAATACTCTTGTTTCTGTTTGGGCGGCATAATACCTTCGTCATGTAGGCGCTCAATGACAGAGTAGGTGGATAAACCTTCGTTTCCGACCCATTCAAACATTTTCTTCACGGCGCGAGCTTCTGGCTTATAGATATCAAATACACCAGTTTCTTTGTTGTAGCGATATCCGTAAGGCGCATTGTAGCCCACGATCTTACCGCTTCGCGCCTTATACATCTTGCCCCGGCGAAAGCGCTCAGTAATCTTGGCACGTTCGTATTCGTGCATTGAACCCATTATTTGCAACAGGAACTTGTCTTCGGGCGTTCCGGTGATACGTTCGTGTAGCGAGATTACCTCACGTTCATACTTTTCTAGTTGTTCAATAACAATCAACAGGTGGGATAGCTGACGCGATAAGCGGCCAAGATCGTAAATGTAGAGCACATCGAAGCCTTTGGCTTTTGCCGCATCGAGCATTGCGTCGAGGGCAGGGCGTTCGAGCACTGAGCCAGAGTAGCCTTCATCAATGTAGATGTTCGCTTGATCTAAAATGTTACCGTCTAGCTCAATACGTTGCCGTACCTCTGCAATCTGGGAGTCGATAGTCTCTTCTTGTTCCTGTCGCGCCGTACTAACGCGAGCATACAGTGCTGCTCGGCTCATGTGTCGTTACCCTTAAATTATTTATACATCTTATACTGACTTCTTTGGAAAAGGCTAGGTGCTTAGGCTAAAAAGGTAGTCATATACAGAATTAATCGCTTCGGGCTTGGTGGGCGAGGGCTCGTACCTAACTGCTGGAGCCGCTTTTGTTTTGCCCATACCAGTTCCTTTGGATTTCATCTGCAACTTTCTTGCGCATTTCTTCTTTGGCGCGCTTACTAAAGAGCCTGCCAGGTTGCTTGGCATCACTCACCATACCGCGCAATTCATTTACTCGCTGCACGCCGAGCTGGTTGATTGCGGCACAGTACCATTTGAAATATTCCGGATTGCCGTATTCTGCTATGAGCTCCTTGGCGAGCCTATCTACTTCACTGATACTCGGCTTTTTATACAATTGGCTACCGTCATTCTCACTTTGATTCATACATTCATCCTTCTATTAGCGGTTCGCAATTGAGTGTATGGAGCTCAATTTGCCGTGTCAGGATGTATAGAAGTTAGTTCCATGAAAATAAAAATGACCTCTGTTAATTGAGGCCATTTTGGTACAGTGAACAAATTTTGTTACATGGAATCTTGTGTGACTATGAGCTGAACATCCTTTGGATACTTAATACACAGCGCTATATTCTTTCGATCTAGCGATTGCTCGATACCACGGACAATATCCTTAAATCTCTGATGATTAACATTAAGCTCCGCACGAACTTTTATGCGTGGTGTTGAACGGCCTTCATCGAGTATCGCGCCCTTAGGGCTTACTATTGTTCTGGTAGACCATAGGAGCTCTATCAGCTTTTTGTACTGAGGATCTCTAAATTTATGTTCTTGGTGGCCCTGGGAAAGGATGCCGTTGTCGTATCGAATTACCGAATGGGTACCCGGTACGACATATGTTTCAAAATAGGTAGGGTCGTTTACAATTCGATCAAGCTCAGCTAACTGGCGGCCAAGTAGCGCAGCCGGAGAGTCCGCATCAATGGTGGGATCTATCGACTGAGTTTTATTCTTGAATCGGGCGATGCTCAAGCCAAACTCGTCAAAAAACTCTCCTATGGAGGCGCTGAAGTCTGAATAGATGGTCATACCTCCTGCGCCTTGACGGAGGTAATCTCTGAAGCTGTTTTTATTCACGCCTAACTCATCACCCCGAGGTACTCTAAAGACCTTATGAGCGCCTAGTTGGTTCTGCATCTCGTAGCCATTCTCAAGGAGCTGTCGCAGCTCTATCGGTGCAGCAAATTTCTTAGACACTACAGGCCTTTCAGCAGCTCGCCCAGGTCGATTTTCATGACTTTCGCGAGTCGCCACATAGTGTGAACGCTAGGGGAGTGCTTGCCGTTCTCGATGTGACCAACGTAAGTACGGTAATAGCCAGCACTCTCGGAGAGTTGCTCCTGGCTGATGCCTGTTTTTTCTCGAACTTCGCGCAATCGTTTGCCGATGTGTTTGGCAAACTTCTGTTTTTCGGCAGTCTTGCCGACGCGATCCAGATTTCCGAAGTTCGGTTTCATTCCATCATTACACATGGAACACCAACCCTAGACCACGCACTAGTATTGGTGTTAAGATGTTGCTATGTTCAATTTCTTGAAGGTAAAAGAGATCAGCCAGACGCTTATTTTGCGAAATGTGCCCGTAGCAGTCATTGAGTTGGCGTCTGATGAGAAGGTTCTTGATCACCGGAAGTTTCTCAAGGAGCTATATTTTGCTGCTCGCATTGCGCAAGATGACGAGTTCGTTGATAAATTCTTTCGCGAAAAGGTGAGGCTCATTACTGCAACGGCAGTAATTCTTGTACACAAGGCTGATTCAGATAATAATTTACTGGATGACGTTATTCTGTCGGTGGAGGCGCAATTATCTATTCTGGGCATAGAAGAGGCTGATTTTTATGGAGCGGACCTTAATAATCGAGCAAGAGAGTATGCGACTATAAGAACTTCATATGATCCAGCTAAGGCTGGAAAACTGATCGAAGAGAAGTTCTGTAAAGAAGTGTTCGGGATAAGTACGACCGGTCTGAGTACGGATGCAAAGTATCTCCTTTACAAAAGCCTTACTGGGCTAGAGAAGCGATCCATTCAGGCAATTGGCAAGGCACTCGCATAGCTCTGCGTACCGCACATCTGTACTAAATATATTTTTATGACATAATTAGGGCATCATAAAGGGATTCGGATTGACTGATATGGCCCCACTTAATGATTATCTCAAAACTACTATTACTCGTGAACTTGACTGTCTTTGGGCTCTATACGAGGTTGTTTACACGAAGGAACATACTCCTGCTACTCTTGCGAAAACAATTGCAGATATACTCGTGTCAGCAAGATGCCCGGATGTTCTCTACCGAAAATGGCTCAGTGTATCGGAAGACGGGACAAAGCTCTCTGATAGAGAAAAAATGGAGATCGATGTCTACCTAAAGCCTAGTATAGAAAGGTCTCACCCTACCGGCGACGATCCGCTACAAGCAGTAATTGCCGAGCATCTTTGGTATGAGATTGTGCGAGCGACTAATGGCGCAAATGGCCTGCCTATAAAGATTAGTCGTCCGAGTTTACGGGTCACTGAACCCGGAGGGGACGGGCTAGTAGTTTATCAACTAGAGGACAGTACCTATTTCTTTCGCCTATGGGAGGTGAAAAAGCATGTAAGCTCAAGTAAGCCTGCGACAATAAAGATAGCAGAAGCAAGCAAGCAGTTAGCTAACAATGGCGCGGAATATCTCGCCAAAGTAAGCAAAATCGGCCAAGAAGTAGACGCTCATTATCCGGGTTTATCGGAATTCTATTCTAAACTGGTTGGCATGTGGCTGGATGCAGACTCAAAAGCTAGTGCGGGGGTTTCTGTATCTAAAGATGACCGTAACGTAATCAGTTCAAAGCCCATAAAGATCATGAAAACCCACATACCACATTTTGTGGAGGGGCAGCAATTAGAGGGTCTATTTATTTCGATACCTGACTTTGCGAAACTCACAAAGACCGTGAGGGAGGAGTTATGGAAAGATATCTAAAGGTAGAAAGCCTTCGCATGGCTCTTGGGGATCAGGCAAATCTTCCATCTGCCGAAGAGCTTCAACGGCTTATGGCCGAAACTGAGATAAGTCTTTTCAAGGGTACTATAGATGTGCCCGAATCACTGCTAAAAACAGGATGGTATTTACATAGTGTTGCATCTTCTAGAAAGAGTCTAGAATTGTATAGTTACGAAAGACAGAGAAGAGCATACCAAATCTCAGCTCATATTTTCGACATGGCCTTAAAAAGTAGGGTGAATGGCAGAGCAGAAGCTCTGAGTTATGTTTTTGCAGCTCAGATTGGCTATTTCCGCGGTGGGCTTAATCCTAATGCTACCGCGCTCTACAAGAGCTTGGACAGAAGAGATCGAGACTTAGACATATCGACTGGCAATATCGCCCTGGAAGTCGGTGTAATGCTGCTTGCAATGGACAGGCATGCCCTATTTGATATTTTGCCAATACTACAAGAGCAGTTAGAGACTATGGACAGTGTTAGGGATGGAAAATTTAATTATACTAGACTCCTTCTCGATGCTTGCTGGAACCTCTTGCTGTATCTTTCATATGGTATTGAGGGTAGTTATCAAGAGGCTATACAGACATTGTTAACTATTGTTCGTACCGAAGATGACATAGAAGACCTTGACGCAAGATGGGTAGCGGCACACCTCCATGATATTGCTGAAGATTTTGGCCAATCCTCGATCTGGTCGATACTGCCTCCGGAAATTTCACCGAGTGCTGCAAAAGCAATGACTCTGGGGACGCCTCCTGTATTAACTCTATGGCCTCCCCAGGTTCAATTACTCAGACGAGATGATACGAATAATCCGCTACAGCTCAGCACTAAAAGACTATTTTTGTCCGTACCCACAAGTGCAGGTAAGACCCTTCTAGCTCAATTCATATCACTTACGCATCTTGCCCAGGAGGGCGGTGGAATTTGTTTCGTGGCACCGAGCCACAGTTTATGCAGAGAGATTAGAAAATCTCTCAGTGACAGGCTGCGTCTGCTTAAGCAAGAGGTTGCCGAAGAAGTGCCATTTGGATTTTGGCCTGAAATTGAGAGTAATTTAGAAGTCGAAACTCAAAGTGTAGAGGTCATGACTCCTGAGAGTCTTAGCTTCCTCTTGAGGTATAAGCCTAAAGAAACTCTGAATAAGTTCAAGCTGTTTATTATTGATGAAGCTCATTTACTCGCAGAGGACTCTCGTGGCTGGGGCCTTGAGGCAACTCTTAGCTTGCTACAACTGCTAACAAGGGATAGCGAGCACCGGATAGTGCTCATGTCTTCATGTCTTGGCAATCAGACCCATATGGTGCAGTGGATTGGTGTTAATGGCGCAAATAAGTCTTTTCATTCGGAGTGGCGTGGCCCACGGAGGCTATACGCGCTCTATACTCCGGAGAGAAGTCGCCGTGTTCCAGTGGAGGAAATTGAGCATGCTCGTAAGGGTAAAGTTGAAAAACACTTCAAGTACCAGATGGATGGAATTATGCGACTTAAAGTCGCGGATACTTCTCAAGTACACCTCTCGATGATTGAAGAGAGCGTTGGTGTTGACTACACACGCCCTGATTCTCGGGGGACTTACCGCAAGGATTCCAAAAAGGCGACCCCTTTTTACAAAACAATAGCTCCGCTCGCACGTGACCTCGCAAAGGCAGGTCCAGTTCTGGTGATAGTCTCGACACGACCAGAATCACAAAACTTGGCACGTGAAATTGCTGAAATAATTAACGAGGAGGATCCACGTACTATTGGCATTGCTAATTTGGCTAGCGCAAGGCTTGGAGCAGAACATTTGCTATCAAAAACTTTAAAAAAGGGTGTCGCATTTCACCATGCAGCGCTACCATCTGATCTACAAGCCGCGATAGAGTCGGGTGTAAAAGATGGTGATATTAAGTTTATAGTTTCCACGACAACATTGGCTGACGGTGTGAATCTGCCCGTTAGAACTGTAATTATTGGTAACACAGGAGCCTACACGAGTACAGGCTTTAAGGAATTTATAACTGGCTCAAAGCTAATCAATGCTATTGGCAGGGCAGGACGATCAGGCAAGGAGAGCGAGGGGTGGATAGTATTGGCTGATCCTCAATATCAAGAGGGGCACTTTAACCAGCTAACGCAATCTAGCTCCGAGGACACTGCTCTTATATCACAGCTAACGACAGATTCTGCGCTTCTATCTCTTTCTCTTGCAGAGGCTTCACTTAGGGCGAGTGAAGACAATGTTTTTAAGCTTGCCGCAAGTAGGACGAGCGATTTCTTGAGCTACATATGGGTAGTAGCAAATTCACTTACAGAGGTTCACGAAGAGGTCGAGAGTGAAGACATTAAGCAATTCCTCGAATCAACTCTTGCATGGCAACAGATGAACACGCATACTCGCCAGAGATGGCTTGCAGTCGCTCAAGTATCTTATGCTGCCTATCAAAGTACAAATAGCGATAAGCGAAGACGCTGGGCGAGATCAGGAACAAGCCTTTCGACAGCTAATAAGCTAGAGAAAATTCTGCACAAAATTGCAGAAGAATGTATCTCATTTTATGTAGATAACGAAAGAAGCCTTGATCTAGAGGCTGTGCTGGATATAATACTCTCAGCCGAGAATATAAAACTACTTTTCTCATTGCCTGAGGCACCAAAAACAGGTTTTTATCTTGCCAGAAACTCAAAGAGGGATTCACCTATCGACACTGATTATAAGAGCTTGTTGCTTGATTGGGTCAACGGAGTCGATTTAGCTGAGCTTGTCGAAAAATACTTACCAGAAGTTAAAGATAAAGAATACGCTTATGAAAGTATCGGTGAATATATAACCAATATTTACGAACACTACCTGCCTTGGATGATGGGTACCTTAATAAACTGGATAAATGAGTTGTCGCAGCCAGTATTGGGAGATGATGAGCTTATAGAGTCGCGTATCCCTGGATACATTCGTTACGGAGTGAATAATAGATTCTCCCTAGATTTGATGATGAATGGCGTTACCTCACGACAGCTAGCGACACGTGTTGGCGGGGAGTTTTTTATGGCTGAAGGTTTATCTTTAAGAAAATGGCTAAGAAGAATGAAGCTTGCTGATTTTATCGAAAACTTCGATGCTGATGAACGTGAACTTCGTGATCTAGTTAATTACTTGAGGCCCCGTGACAGTACAATTCTCGCAAGCTTTATAAATGGCGAAGAAGTAGAACTAGATTATACGATCACCGGTGATATGGAACTATCGGGTGAGGTCCGATTTGCCTACCTTGACGGTGACAGTTTCCCATCTAGGCTTGGCATACGACAGGACGGTATTATGACCTGCGATATGCCTCTGCAATTATATGTGGATATAGAAGAGCTTGTGGCAACCGGCTTACCATATAAGGCAGAATTATTTTTGGTCGGTAATCGCACGTATGGAGTTAGGGTTAAGATGCTAAGCTACGGCCAAAACGAAGTAGAATTTTGATGTAAAGTTCTAAAAATTTTGCGCGCGAACTAGTAGGTGAATGAACAGAAGCAAAAGAGAAGGTGGGTGTGCGAAGAATATGACCAAAGACCCCCCCGGGGGGTAGTGCATGAGCCTAGAGACAGAGCAGGATAATAAGCCTCTCACCCCTGTTAGTTGTTTAAAGGAGAAACCATATGAGTACAGACTTAAAGCTAAAACCCGAAATCCTTTCGCACCCCAATATACCCAAGCCGCTACATGGGGTAAATCCCAGGCTTATCATGGGTCAAACGAAGTGGAACGCTATTAGAAAAGAGGTCTATCGTAGCAGTAATTATCACTGCATAGCATGCGGAGTACATCAGTCGGAAGCTAAGAAGAAACAGCAACTTGAAGCGCATGAATATTACAATATGGACTACAGCAAAGGGCGTGTTGAGATAGTTTCAATTGAGCCACTTTGTCTTTATTGCCACGCTTTCATACATTCTGGTTTGTTATCCATATCGGTAACTAAAGAATGGAGGACTAAGGAGGAGGCGGTAGAAATCTTAGAGCACGGCTTTAAGATACTCTCGGACAATAACCTCCAATGTTTTCCATATACACGACTCTTGGCTGGGTTGTTTGGAGCCGAAAGATATGATGTACAGTCTTATAAGCTGGATGCTAAGAACATGCCTAAATGGGCGGATTGGCGATTAATCTGGGAAGGGAAAGAGTATCCTCCAAAATCTCCAACCTATAAGGACTGGTGGGATCGCTATAACGGTAAATAGTCGTTAAATAACGAAATCTAAGTATTCGAGTAGCTTTTCGCACGTTTGGTTTGCAAAAGTATCAATGTCCAGATCACCAAGCGCCTGAATAGAGACGTTTAACACCGGAAGACCTAACTTTGCCTTAACTAGCGAGCCTGATTCGTATTTCCATGATGTTGCGTAGAGGCTGCTCGTTTGACGGTGTTTGTAATCGTTCCAGACCTCATATATTTCAAGGATAAACTGAGCATCAAAGGGTAGGGAGCACTGGTTCTGCTGAAGCCCAATGATGTATCTGTTCAAAGATTCATTGCTACGAGGTGGTCTTTGTCCAGGGAATTTTGCTGCCAAAAATGATATCGTGGGCTCAAGGAGCCGGCAGCTATCGTTCAATAGATGGCGAAGCGCAGGTGAGAGTTCGCGTGATGTGAAGTGATCTTCGCCAAGAGCCTCCACCCTCATCTCGCTGTGAGTCGATACCCTCGACATTAAATCAGTAGTACCTGTAGATGCAGGAAATTCAGTAAGAGCTATGTGATGCTCAACAGAGAACTGTGTATTTAGCTTGGCATGCGATAAAGTGAAATCCTGCATGCGACTAGTCATACACTCCAGGTCGGGGATGGTAAGTACAGCAGGACTATATATTTTTTTCTGTAGGCTTCTTAATTTGCCTATATCGACTAAAAGCGGGAAATTATAGGGCACTGCTTATCTCCTGAACGAATTCTTTAGAGTAGCCGCGCTTGCCGCGTGCTGGCATTTCAAATCGTATCTCGTAAGGTATAGCTAACTCCTCGCTATGCCAATAGATAGTGAAGCCATAATATGGACAGTATAACAGAGGTAAGGGCCGA
>CAZBLZ010000036.1:0-9823 GCA_964493045.1 uncultured Candidatus Saccharibacteria bacterium | reverse complement strand
AATAGATAGAAATATTGTCTTATACCTTGACTTAACAGAGGTAATATAGTATTATCAAAGTTGATGAAGATGCGACATCGTGGCGTCTCGCTCTAAGGGCGAGACTTTTTATTTTTTATGAGAGCTGCTTAAGTTGTTTCAATGACAGCCAAAGGTGGTCTTAGTCGTTTCCGAATCCAAGTCCGATATATTAAATCGAATGTAGGAGCTGCCTAAATGACAATTCAACAAACCTTGGCACGCGAGGAGTTATCCCAAGAAACAACGACATCATTCCCTATTGACGTCGTCATTCCTTGGGTCGACGACCGTGACCCTTTGTGGCGCATTGAACGCGATATATATCTAAGCCAAGATAAATCTAAGCATAAGCTACGCAACTTTGACGTTGGCGCAGATCGCTTTCGTTCTTGGGATAATTTACAATATATCTTCCGAGGCATTGAGCAGAATATGCCATGGGTGCGAAAGATTCATTTGGTAACGAATGGACAGGCGCCCGAATGGCTACGTCTTGAGAATCCCAAGTTAAATTTTGTGAAGCATAGTGATTATATTCCGAGTGAGTACTTGCCTACGTTCAATTCACATGTAATTGAGTTAAACCTGCACCGCATCCCCAACCTCTCGGAAAACTTTATCTATTTCAACGACGACACGTATGTCATTCGACCTATGAAGCCAGGCGATTTCTTTAATACGGAAGGTTTGCCGCGCGACCAGTTTGGCCTATGGCGTGTAAAGACAACAAAATACAGTAGCGTATTACCTCATGTTTGCTTGAACAATATGGCTGTCTTAAATCAAAATTTTAAACAACGTAAGGTCTTACGCGAGCAGCGCTCAAAGTTATTCGACATACGAAATGGCTCAACACAGCTTGCCCTAACTCTTTTGATGTCTACGATCTCTCGTAAACACTTTGCAAATATTCTGTTTCATCACATGCCAGCAGCGTTTTTGAAGCAGAGCTTTCGCGACGTTTGGGCTGCTGAGCCAGATATCCTTGCAAAAACGTCATCGTCAAGATTCCGTAGCAAGGACGACGTTAGCCAGTATCTCGTTCGAGCCTGGCAAATGGTAAGCGGTAATTTTGAACCGAGAAACATCTCAGCGCACAGTGAGCACTTCACGTATCTAACAACCGACTACTCTGTGATGACTCTTGCGATCCTTACACGCAAATTACACGGAAAAAGTTTAGATATGTTCTGCGTATCCGACGAAAAGATCAAAGATTTTAAGCGAGCCAGAAGTGAGCTTAACGAAGCATTGGATCAAATTTTACCCCACCGCTCTACATTTGAGATTCATAACCACATTCATAGTATTCCAGACGACATAGACGATTGGATGATGTCGAGAGACTATAAAAAAACTGTGCAATTTTTGCAGGGCGCATAAAGGAGCACTATGGAAACTAAAACCCTCACTATCTCTAAGAACCTTGGTGCTTCAATCATCACACCCTTTGTGGCATTGCGTTCCACTACCACTAAAAAGTATGTTGCTCGAAAAAAGCGCATGATCAAGTCCGCTCGTAAGTTTGGAAAATACCTACGCGCAAATCACCGTGGCACATACGACTTTCTGCGTGCAATAGGCCGTCTGTACTTTTTGCTTAGCAAAAACAGTGGTGCCGCTCACTACGTTAAAAAGCGCAAAGGATTCGTCGTCGTACAGTATGGTCGTAAGTTTATGGTGGCCCGAAATGTCCGTAAATTTTCGTCAGTTACTGCTAAGACTCGTAACCTCGATGAGATCGTTGCAATTTGTAAAAAAGCAAAAATCACCTACTCGTTTGTGCCAGGTTTTTCAGACGCACGTGGACGTGTGCTTATATTCCACAAAGATCGTTTGCAATTTTTAGACGTTGCAAACCGTCACTTGCGCAATAAAGGCTTCTACATGTCTGATAGCCCTAAGAGCAAACATAGCTTCAAACTCATTAACGGTCATGGACTTCCCAAACGATTTTATAGTCGTGACATCCTTTATCTCTTCCACCTAGAGTCTAAGGGTAGCGTAACTTTTGCAGACGCCAATAATCGCTGCGATATTGAATTCTGGTTTGACGAAGAAGAAGCTCTTAGCCGCGGTATGCCAGAAGACACAATGTTCGACGGTAAAAAACTCGCAGAGATTCGTAACTGTTGGATTGCGCCTACGAGTAATCGCGTTGCGACAATTCTCACCCCTGACCAGCGCAAAATGCGCACCAAGACTATTGGTCAAAAAAAGTATAATGCCTTCCTGCCTTTTGCGGGCAAGTACGCCGACGAGTTATCTATCGATTTTCCAATTGACGTTGTCTATACCTGGGTTGACGGCGAAGATCCAAAGTGGCAAAAAAAGTACGAAAAAGCAAAGAAACAGCTAGATCCGAATTTTGTAAGAAGCAACTCAGCCTCACGCTATACAAGCCGTGATGAGCTAAAGTACTCTTTACGCGGCCTTGAGATGTATGCGCCATGGATTCATAAAGTTTACATTATTACAGACGATCAAAAACCGAAATGGCTTAAAGAAAATGACAGGCTGGAAGTCGTTTCTCATAAAAAAATCTTTTCTAAGAAATCTAAACTACCTGTATTTAACTCGCATGCCATTGAGGCACAGATGCACAATATACCAAACCTTGCCGAGCATTACGTCTACTTTAATGATGACTTCTCATTAACAAGTCACGCCTCTCCTAGCCTCTTTTTCAATGAGGCGGGACTAGCCAAGCTCTTTCCTTCACGTGCTTTATTTGGAGTAGGTGGTCAAATGTCACCAGAATCCATTCCTAGTATTGCCGGAAACAACGATGCGAAGCTTCTGACACGAAAGTTTGGCGTTAAGCCAACGCACAAGTTTGGTCACGCACCGTTTCCACAAGTTCGTTCAGTCGCAAAAGAAACCGCCCGAACCTTCCCTGGAGACTTTGATCGTACAGCGGCTTCACGTTTTAGAGACAAGACTGATATCTCGCCAGTTACGCTTATCAATCACTACTCTCTCATTAAAGGCCATGCTATTCGTGCAAAGTATAAGCTGAGTGTGATTGATATTTCCAAGTGGGATGATGACTACGCACGCTGGACGCTCCATCATAAGCCACGTGCTATGTGTCTTAATGACACTGTTGACCTAAGCGACGAACAAAAAGACATTATCGAGCCTAAGCTGCGTGAATTCCTTGCAAGAATGTTTCCATTTAAGTCACAGTGGGAGAAATAATCATGACTACGCAAACTAAAAAACCACATGTTTTCGTTCTAACCTCCCGCCTTTATGAAACTGCAGGCGGGCGAACTAAAGCAACCATCACCCGAACTATGTTTTTACAGAATCATTTTGACACGACAGTGGTAGAAATGAGTTCTACAAAATATCCAGGAGAAGAACTCCCTGCGGTTTTTGCAAAATATCAAACCACATTCGATGCCATAAATCCATGGTATGTTGCCGATAAAAAATCATCTCGTATACAAAACTATCTAGATTTCTTGAGAGAACAGACTGGGGATCTAGGCGACAAAGGTGTCTTCAATGGTGAGCAGAAAGATTTCGTTCTGCCGACCTTGTCGGGCGGCAGAATCAAAGGCTATCTAGCAGATGGAAAGATTGCACGGCTACGACTATACCATTCTGACGGCAAGGTTGACTTCTTTGCTTTGGATGAAAAGCAAAATATATTCCTACGCGAGCTATACAAGAAAGATGAGTTACTTGCCCGCTATTATCTGAATATCTCAGGCAAGGTTTGTTCAGGTTTCCTAATTAATGAAACTGGCGCAAAACAGTTTGTGTACCGAACGAAAGCTGATGAACTCATATACTCTGATAGCATCACTGATCATAACCTAGCTTTTTTGAACGACACGCTTGATGATGGGGATGTACTTATTTCAGACGTGCGTTACTACGACGAAGTCTTGGAGAAACTCAAACCTAAGGTTCGTGTTATCCATGTTTGGCACGAGATTGCACTAAACTTGTCACAAAACAGCGGCGTAAATCCAGCGTACACAAAGATTACTGAGCCAAGCTTCCGGTCAGCAGAAGGTGACAGAATGGTGGTCTTCACTGATGATGCACGTGATGAATACATAGCTGATTTTCCACATTTGAAAGATGCTTTTACGGTTATCCCTTATGGTATTAATGTTAAGGCTGATACTAGCATAGATCGAGATAAGAACTTAGTAGTATCAATTGGGCGCCTGACAGGATCTAAGGATGTCGTTGCACAGATTCGTGCTTTTGCGGTATTTCATAAAAAGTACCCTTCAGCAAAATTTGATATCTACGGAGAAGGTAGTGATAGTGAAGCTTTGCAGAAGCTAATTGATGATCTAGGTCTCGGGCTATCAGTAACACTATGCGGTTTCACACATAACGCCAATGAAATGTTCCAAAGTGCAGGTATGATGATCTTTTCTTCAAAACATGAAACCTTCGGATTAACAATTTTAGAGAGTATTAGCAATGGTACTCCCGTTGCAAGCTATGATGTACGCTTCGGCGCAAAAATGATGATTAATAAACAGAATGGCGTAATAGCTAAGGACAACTCACCTGAATCTCTTGCAGAAGCAATGATCAAACTTCACAAATCAAATATATCCCCACAAAAAGTTAGAAAATCTGTAAAAAATACGTTCAGCCAACAACGCTTTGAAGACGCTTGGCTTGCAGTTATATCCGACAATGCGGAAGGAGCAAAATAATGCAAAAACGTGAAGCTGTCGAGCCAACACATATCCTAGCGGAACACGCAGGTTTTGCACACCAGATTCTACATCTAGCTTGGATGAACGTACAGAAGTCATATCGTGGCGCTATATTTGGTTGGGCATGGGTGATCATGCAGCCGCTGTCCCTTCTAGCATTCTATTGGTTTATTATTGCCATCGGGTTTCATTCCGACTCTGTTCGTGGTGCCCACTACGAATATTTACCGTGGCTCGTTATCGGTCTCTGCGCTTGGTTCTTCATATCAGACATGATTAACGCTGGTGTGGGTGCCTTCCGACGATACAAATTCTTGATCTTAAAAACTAAGTTCCCCGTTGCTACGATCCCAACAATTGTAACGCTTTCGAATTTTATCGTTCACGCTATATTGCTTACTATTTGTTTGTTGTACCTCTCCCTCGATGGCTATTTCGCAATCCAATGGCTACAACTGCCAATCTATACCATTCTCGCGCTTGCACTCACGTGGTGCTGGACTCTTTTCGCTGCCCCAATTGGCGCGATAAGCAAAGATTTCTCGCAACTCGTTAAGTCATTAATGCGTGTTTTAGTCTGGGTTTCGGGAATTCTATGGAGTATGAAAAACGTCCACATTACATGGTTAAGGGACATCATGGAGCTCAATCCAGTCTACTTCATTGCTGAAGGCTACCGCAAATCTCTTATTTACCATGAATGGTTCTTTAAAGATTTGCGAGGATTGGTCATTTTCCTGATTGAACTTGCCATCCTAGCAGCTATTGGTTTCGTAACATACAAGCGTTTACGCAAAGAATTGGTAGATATACTATGATCGATAAAGAAACTTCTGAAACCACAGACAAAGATGTTGTCGTTGAGTTTAAACACGTAACCAAAACTTATAAACTTTACAAGAACGACCGTGAGAAAATAACAGCCGCACTCATTCCGGGCAAGAAGCTCAAAGAGAAAACTGCAAATGACGATATTTCTTTCAAGGTTACGCGAGGTGAGTCGGTTGCGATTATAGGTAAAAACGGTGCTGGAAAATCAACACTCTTAAAACTTATTACCGGCGTGACATTCCCTAATAAGGGTGAGGTTATTGTAAATGGTCAAGTGAGCGCCATTCTCGAGTTAACGACTGGGTTCGACGATGCTCTTACAGGTCGCGAGAATATCTATCTAAAGTGTATGATCCTGGGTCTGGAGAAAGCTGCTGTGAAGGAGATTGAAGAAGAGGTCATTGCATTTGCTGAGCTTGGCGAATACACCGATCAGCCGGTACGAATGTACTCTAGTGGTATGAAAGCACGCCTTGGTTTTGCTGTAAATGCCCACATCAACCCTGACATTCTGATCATCGACGAAGCCTTAAGTGTAGGCGATAAGGATTTCCGCAAGAAGAGCCGCAAGAAAATAGCTGAGATTCGCGCACGTGAACACGTTACAGTCCTACTCGTCACCCACTCTGCCGAAAGTGCACAAGATTTTTGTGAACGAGGTTTGGTTCTGGTGAACGGAAAACTAGTTCATGATGGCACAGTTGCCGACGCGTTAGACTTCTACAATAAAAAATAGCCCGAAGCAGGCAATTAAAGAGTACAAGAAAGTCGCGTAAAACCGCTTCCCTACACTCCCCTCAAACATATAAAAAAGACCCGGGTCGAATAGTTGCCCCGGGTCCTTTTTTTGCCCTTACAATGAGTGTATATCTAGAGGTTTGAATCAGCTCTTTCGCAAGATACTGTCAAGCTTCAAGATGTCTTGATTTGTAGTTGCCGAAAATTCGAAATCTAGTCCGCTTTTCGTCTTTACTGTCATAATGGTGCCCTTTGTTTATGAGTTTTTGTTTGGTTTTTTGATGGTTTTTGTTTGTGATCACTAACACCCATAATTATACATAATTCTTATGCTTTTGTCAATGTGATGCTAGTCCTTCACTTACTTCCATAGTATCGTTCTTATGCTTGCCAGTGCAACTATTTTATCTACAATATTAACAACGCTTATCCACAAGTGTTGCTTTGCGTATATGGCGCCGACACCTTAGAATACGGCAATGGAAAGAACTACGCTCGCGCACACCTTCTCTAGAGATTTAAAGATCAGTAAAGATGACACCGCCTGGCTCAAGGCGGCAGTCACTGAAGTCGAGCAAGGGACTATGGACGCACGCTATGTAGCACGCATGGCAGTGGCTGCTGGCTATTTGCTGGTTGGCACTACAGTAGCCAAGAGGCGTCACTATCCAGTTGTCGCTAGTCAGCACCGCTACCATGACCTTAACGCCCGCGAAGACCGCCAGTACGTACCAGATGGCAGCAAAGCGTTACGCGCAGGCACATGCGCCGATACTGCTCTTATGTGCGGGCTATTTGGCGATATTAATGACCGGCAACAACGAATCGCTCGCTGCAAACCAATTACTGGTCTAGAATCGGGCAATTGTGGCTGGGGTCTCGATATTCATAAAACCTTTAGTCAAGGTCTCTTTCAATTTGAAGAAGCGCATGTCCGACCGCATGCACGCCCAGAACTCATTAATGCCTGCGTTACAGAGCCATTCACCGGTTATATCGAGTGCATAAGTGGTGACGAAACATTTGAGCGCATTGATCATGAGATAGGCCAATATATGGGCACGCGTCCTCATCGCACACTCTTGCGCATTCCTTTAAGTGGCGATATCGATCTTCCGGCAGATATTATTGTGACCGACTACGTTAGCATGCCAAAAACATCACCGTAGAGGCCCAATGTTAAGAGTCTCCGCCGCCCATGCTTTCACGGCTTCGCCATAGTCTGGGTATTCTAGGACGTTTTTTGTTTCGGCATTATCCATAACTCGACGTAAAATTGCGTGTTTGGTAAGAGCACCGTGAATTGAGCTGATCGTATCGGCAAGGTCAAAACAGTATACCGATCGATTATCAAACCCGCTCTCCTTACTGTAGCGATGAGGCGCATAGCCGCCACCGCATTGTTTCTTAACGGGGCATGTTTCGCACTCTTGTGAAAGCACCGTTGTGCCAAGTTGCTTGCTTCGTTTTGCCATATACGCACTCGCCTCGCGAATGCTGTGTTTATATACATTTTTGCCAATTTTAGATACACGACCAGGTGTCGATTTGAGTGTATCAACAAGCTCGTATGAGCCGTCTGTTTCGACCACCACAAGACTAGCATCACTTTCACCACCGATACTTTCGACATTACTCCTACCATTGCTAAGTAAGTGGATAATGGAATCAAAAGTTCGTATCCTAATAGGCATAGTCTGGTCAGGAAACCAATCAGTAAACACTGCGCCAAGCCATTTGGCATATGGGCGATTTATGCGACCGCCAAGCGTTTCGAGGCCCTTTGGAAAGTCCTGCCAATTGCCATGAGGCAACAGGAAGTCGATTGCTGGCGGGTGTAGCTCTTTTAGGTAACGGTATGTCTCGATAGGGTCGTTTTCTATATCAATAACGCTTAATATTCCTTGGAATAAATGCCGGTAGCGACTGTCATATGTCATACGTTCTATACCAGCCACTGTTTCGTCATGTGTCTGTTTGCCGGCATGATTCAAGCGGTGCATATTGGCGCTTGGTGGTCCATCAAGGCTCACTCCAAGGTGCACGCGATGTTTACGAAACACTTTAAGGTAGTCGTCGGTTAGTAAGGTGCCATTGGTCTGCATTGCAAATTGGAGCATAGTATCTGGTCCTACGGCTTGGCGTAAGTTGCTCACGGTGCGAGCAAAGAAATCCGGCGAAGCCAAAAGTGGCTCACCTCCGTGAAAGGTTACCTGAAAACTGAGTGGGTTAGTCTCATGAAGATATTCCGCCAGGCGATCGCCAAAAGCATCTACTGTTTCATCGGACATTAGCTTCGGCTGTTCGCGCCAGCTATCGTCGCCAAGGTTATATACGTAGCAATAATCGCAATCAAGGTTACAGCGACTATGTACTTTAAGAATTGCTTCATTTACGGGTGGTACGTGCAGTGGAAGCTCTTCTGAAAAAAACTGCTTGTCGGGGGCAAATTCTGTCATACAATAACTATATAGCATTGCTGCTTATGCTATGCGCATACTAATACAAGGAGTGGGGTCATTATGTCTTTTAATACTTTAGAGGGTGCACCGGTTGAATTGGATGAGTTCTTCGACCTTGAACAGGAAGCCGTAGACGTATTTGCGCTTGGTGAGTTTGTTCTAGAGCCTTTGGCGGAGGTAGATCTCGCTTCTGTCGCAAGCGAAGTAAGCACCCCGCAGGGCGATGCGATTGCAACAGCAGCATTCAACAGCCACATGAACCTTGCGCCGGCATCATTCCAGAGCTACGTACAGCAATTCTAAACCTTATCAATAAACTAATTACTACGTGACATATTTCGATATGTCACGTTTCTTTTTATTATGAATCCAGAACAAATAGGCATTGCCTGCAACAACCCCGACGCTCTTCAAGAACAAGCTTTGATCTCGGAAGTATCAATGGTGCCAGTGGTGCAACAAGACTCATATGAGCGATATGCCATTACGCCAAATCCCCAGGTGCACCGAATGACACAGGACGATATGCTGCAGTTTCTCGCAACAGATAGTACACCGGTAGATGGCCTTATTGAAGTTATACCCATATCAGATCACCTGCGACAACACGTAGCCGAGCATGGTCAGCGCCTACAGCCAACTGTCTGTGAGCCCAAACAGCTTACAACCACCGAAAACACTGTAAATCATAATCTAAGACCAGGACTCCATGTTGATAGCAAAGAAAATCTGCCGCTAGAAACACGTGCACAGAGTCAGCGTCGCATTGGCCTTAATAAAGGACCGGGAGCACGTTTTCTACTCATTGGATCTGTTAGTATCTTTGATATTGCCGACTACTCTCTACAGCCACAAGATTATACCCCGTCGACAGGTGATGTCAGAGAGTACGCGTCACTAGGGCAAGCCGGAGAGGCACCTCCGCTCCGTTGCCTGTGGTTACTGCTTAAGCCGGGAACGGCATATATAGCACCAACAGAAAATATCGTGCACGACGGGTCAACTTTTGGCAGTAAGCGAGGATCTACGATTGATTTTTGGATCGGAGGGCCTAAAGAACGCGGTGAGCTCGGT
>CAZBLZ010000035.1:0-10561 GCA_964493045.1 uncultured Candidatus Saccharibacteria bacterium | reverse complement strand
GTATAACAAAAAGACCTTCAGTTTGAAGATCTTTAAGTATGATAATCTTGGCTCCCACTGCTAGACACTCTCCGCAACTTTGGTGATCATAAAGATGATCAAAGTATGAAGTTTATTTTAAACAGCTTACAGAGGTAGAAGTATCCAGCACTTGCTCATCCTCTGTGCGGCTGTGCGTAGCTCCCCCCCCTAAATTTTGTATAGAGTAGAGAAGCACCCTACCTTCCCTTTTGCTCTTTTATTCTCTGTACTTAGTGCGCGTGCAAAAAAAATTATAGTATGTCTGATTTAAAGTACTTCTTGGAATTCTTAATCTGACTCAATAATTCATCTATTCTTTCAGAAACATGCTCTTCGGTCGTTGCTAAGATAAATTCATCAGGTTTATATTCAAATTGTTTGAACATATTTACGTATTTGCCAATATCTTTATTAGCAGGTTTAGTATCTTTGCACTCACCTAAAATTATCTTACCGTCTGATAGTGCAATGATATCGATTTCTTTTTTCTTTCCGTCAGAATCTATGATGTCACTTTCGCTCAAATACATAAATGATTCTTTGGAGTCAGCCCTTATTTTATCCAGTACAATTGCTGTTATATAAGAATGGCTCCTGTAGAACTGATAGACCGTTTCAGCTAAGCGATAGTACCAGATAGGCTCAGACGACCACATCCATTTGGAATGAGTATAGCTTTGTACTTCTTCACATCTTTTACACTTAAATGTCCTAGAAACCTCTTCTATGCCGTACCAGTCAGTTCTCCGGCAGTTATCGCATTTAAAAATATATCCTCTATATAGGACTGAAGATCCAACGAGTACATCTAGCATTGCAGAAGTGTCTTCATTTGATCCAATAAAATCATTGAAAGCATCGAAAGATAAGTACGTCCTTCTGTCCACATCTAAGAATCTCAAATTCTCTTTATTGCTTTCTGAATCATCTTTGTTATCAAACAAATACTGATCAAACATCTTGCGGGTTAGCTCAGGCCTGAAGAAGTCAGCCGTGGTCTGCAATCCGCCGAATTTATCTATAGTATCCTTTAAATAGCTTCCTTTATCAGATAGCTGGGTTGAATAGCCATTCTGAGTAAAATAATGCGTGAAGAATTCGTTTGCAGACAGAATGTTGAGTTTTGGTTTTACTAAAACTGTATCGATATCCCCTCCGAATAGCATAGGGTTTGGACAGAAGTAGGCCAGACCATCCACTGAAACCCTGCAATCATATCCTTTAACAAGACTACTAAACGTTAATTCTGACAGGTACGGCAAAGGTGGCAACTTGTAATCCTCAATTTCAAGCTGGGTTATCCACCTGTGTTCACTTGGATCGATTTCATAATAGTGCTTTGGTTTTGGAGTTTGAAATCGCCCCATACTCTTGCCGTCTTTGAATATCACATCTTGTTGCTGATGGAAATTATCACTTTCGATAACCCGAAATACGCATTTTATTTCATTTTTATTTGAATCTTCAATATTTAAATATTTTCCAAATTGATCAGGATTAAACAAGCATAGTCTCTGCATATACCTTTTACGATATCCGAGTTGTCGTTTTGTAAGTGACATACTCATCAACTCAAATTCTTTTTCAGGATGCCCAAAACGCACCTGACTGTCTAGGATGTAGATTAGTTGGGTTAATGCCGAATGATCATCCGAGAACTTCTCCTCCGTTTCATCATTCTGTATCTTTAAGCTCAAACTATTTGTTTCCCTGAGTAATCCATCGGGGATCCAAGTCACCCCATCATGAATTCTCGATAGATTATAGTATAGGCAAAAGTCCTCTAGCGTATCCCCGATTATAACTTTAAAATTTTCTTTATTCTTATCGTGTATGTCTGTTCGATAATACCTAGTTAAATTCAGCATACTATTCTTAAATGGAAAAGTACTGTCGAAATCTTCAGGTAGTGCGCTACCATCTTCTTCCTGCATAAAGTAGCTACGAACGTATCCTCTCGTATTTTCTTTACCTTCTAACATTTCTAGATATCTAGAAGTGCTGGTATTATCCGACAACTCTAATACTTCGATATTTTTCTTTTTGTACTCTTCTATCAAGCTTGGATTTACCGAGCCAGTCCTTGAGAGCGCTAATAGATTCAATTCAGTGTTCTGCAACTTGAAAGGCACGGTGAGTCTGACAATTGGTTTTTTTGCATTTTTGTTTATATCTAAAATGCTAGTTAATGGATATCCTGGAAACTGATTTCCCCAAACATTTTCTGAAACTATATATTCATCAAGGCCAAAAGGGCTCAGCCTATTTTTAAGTTCTTTCTTTAATTCTTCAGATGCTTCCACGGTACTGTTAAGTTCAGTGCCTCGTGCGGCTTCTGGCCACTTCTCCTCAATTTCCGAAACGTCTGACACCGGTATTTTCTTCCATTGTTCATACCAGTTATCTTTAATTAATTTATACCTTTTTGGATCTGCATCTTCTAAGTCCAATATGCTAGGTATATATCTAGCGATTACATCAGGGCTGTATTCTTTAAGGATTGCCCAAAATCGCTCATCAATCGTTTTGCCATCGGTTGGTATAATTAAAAAGTACTCACCACCCCATGCCATCGAAAATGATCCTATAAGATTTTTGACGTATGTTTTCCAGTATTTATCATTTGAATTAATCAGTACAGCAACTCTGTGCGGCCTAACCCTTGCTTGTACATTCTTATATTCGATATTCTCCATAAAACTTACACTTTGTCTTAGCCTAGCTAGCACTTTCTTTAGTAAGATCGATAATCATTGGAATATTAGATTTTACTGCTTTACCCGTTATAACGGCGTGATACTGCTTCAAGTTTGGTAAGGCACCAATCATATCTTTACCAACATAGCTACTGAGGAAATTAAAACTCGTCTCATCAAACGCCTGAAAACAAATAACTGTATTACATTGCGTAAGTACGGTTTTTGAAACATTTGCCGTCCTCTGTGCTATGACCAAAAAACCGATTCCATACTTACGACCCTGTAAAGCAATTTGACTAATGCTATTAACGAGACTTTGTGAAGTTTTATCCGAACTACTTGCAAAGTTCCACTCAGGAACGATCGTATGAGCTTCTTCTAGCACAACACAAACTTTTACAGGGTTATCCGCCTGCTGTCGTTCTTTTGCCACCTCGAAAAGCACTCTAAAAAAGTTTTTAGTATAGTCTAGAATTCCAGTTGTGTTCACTACATCTGGTAATTCAAAAACTACAGGACTGAAATCATCACTATCTATAAAACTGCTAATCTCGGTTTTTAAATCATCTCTAATAAGTTCTTTTCTTCGTGCAATTTCAACCTTATTTTGCTGGTTTGCGAATTTATCAAGTTCATCATTAATCCAGTCTATGTTCGCTGCTATGGCTTCTGCCTTTTCAGCACTCACAATATTAGCTGGTGATGGCTGCATTTCTTTGGAAAACTCTTTATTAAAATCGATGCAGATTACCTTTGTATCCTGCTTTAATGTGGTGATAATATCTCGAGCTAAATGTGACTTACCAGAGCCAGTTACGCCTAATATAGCCATGTGGTGGCTAATAGCATCATCTAGATTAATTAGAGAAGGGAGCGAGGTACCCGGTATGTTGCCAACTTTGTACTCAGGATATTCGAATTCAGGTACGGTAATATTAGAAGTATCAGCAAGGAATAGGGGTGTATTAATCTGAGGAACCCAGCCAAACTTTCTAAATGAGAGATCTGAAACAATCCATTCACCAAGTTGGATGGCTTCACCTTCGATAAATCCCGCTTCGTTACGAGCTTCTAGTTGTTCTTTTTCCGTAGAACCAGTTACAACTTGATAAAAAAGTCGTCGAGCACCGACAAGAAGCTCAAGCAAATCACCTTCTTGTAAATTATCTTCTAACTTTGAGTACTGAAATTTTATTCTACCAATCTGAGATCCTTCAATAACCACGCCTGCAAAACGATTTATTTGTAAATTGCTAGTAAGCTCTCTTTTCTCATCTCCTTTAGCAACATAAACTGTATTATCAATAAAGTTTTTTGAATAATTGTCACAATTCCCAAGCTGTAGCACTTTCGCCCATCGTTCCTGATTTAAAAGATAATAATCAAAAACTACACCGGCGTATGTAACATTTGAACTACGCATAGAATGATTAAACTTTACGACATCGAATTTCTTCAAATTTTTACTATCGTCAAAAAGTTTTACCAAAAACATTTTCTGTGACTCGATTCCAAAAATTTGACCAACGGCAGATTTATCTTTCTCTTTTTTACTACCCAAGAAAGCATTTGTTAAGTCATTCTGATCGATAAGAAGCATGAAAGCCCAAATAACAAGTAGCCAAAATACATACCAACTCAAATTATCTTGCCCTACATAGTAGACGAGCAAGAAGTACAAGAAAATAGCCGAATATAGACGTTTGCCTTTTCCAAAAAAGATAGCGATGTTCTTCAGGCGCTCAGACAGCCTGTTCTTGAACGATGTAGGACTTGAGTTCTTATCATCAAGTACCATTGCTACTACAGCTATGATAAGTAGTAAGATTAGTGATATGACTATCACCCACCACTGAGTTTGGTTAGCTATGTCGCTTTTTATCGCAAGAAAAACAAGAATAAGTGGAACAGTGTTTGTGATAACGTTTTTTGGAGAACTATAGTAAGGTTCAATAAATAATACAGTGAAAAGTACCATGAATACACCAGAATAAAACCAGAGGTCTTTAGTCTCGGTTGTAGGAAACACCCGTCCAGTGCTAAAAAGATTCAATAGAAGGAGCGCAACAAAAAAACCAAAGAATAATACAATGCGGTTTTTTAATAACAATTTCACCTTTTTCAAAGTCACATCCTTCTCTTTATGTACTGATTTGGATTATACCTCTGTTGAGTCGTTTTTACTACGTTCGGTAAATGTAGGGATATTTTGCACCCTCAGGCGACGAGCTTCATCTAGCGCCCACTTCGCCATAACACTCAAATCATTGATCAAATTCTGCACTTCAGCATCAGTCATTCTCACCGCTTCATCACCTAAAATATCGCGAGCCTCTTTAACTGTTACTTGCTTCACTCTGTTTCTTTTCTACATAAATATCATATATAAGCCGTGCAAGAGCCAATGCATCTTTTTCTCTAAGTTCTGCAGATTCGTCTTCACTCATAATCCAAGCTGTTCCTTATAAAATGTCTTTGCTTCGGCTTCAGTAAATACATAGTCACTAAAAGCTAACGACATGCGCGCTCTTGCGGGACTGTACTGCAATACTTCGCTAGCCGGAATCGATTGACTACTGCCGCCAAAAATAAAGGTGCGCCATCCAACACTTAGGTTTCCAGACTTCTCTTGAATCATCGATGCCTTGCTATATGCGGATTCATAATCGCTAATAGGTTTGTCGCATTTTTGCTTCACAGTATTCATGAAACTTTCTTCCACTGGTTTCATAGTTTCTGAGCTAACTCGTTGATCATTAAAGTATTCACTCGTCAAACTGAGTTCGACATCGATCAAGCCCGATGTTCCATAATTTACTGAGTTATAACAGCGAGCGTATTGCTCTGTATTTTTTGCAAGGTAAGCTTTGCTGAGCGTGTAGTCGTTCATATCATCAGAACTCATCACACCACCTGGAAACATAAAGAATAAAATAAGAACAACCACGACACCAATACCAATTAATAAGCCCTTCAGCATACGAAACCTCCTTTGCTGGAATAAAAAAGGACAACCTCTCTAGGTTGTCTAGACCAGCACAAGGTTGTACCCTTGGCTTTCGAGAAGTTGCCCCTTTTTGGGTACAACCAATCGAAATAATTGGTTTGCGAACAAACTTGCACTGATCTAGACCTCTCTATAATAGCAAATGCAGGCTATAATCAGGCTATAGGAAAAAAGTAATGAACGATAAAGATGTGAATTTAGACGAACGACTAGATAATATTGAACGAACCCTCAATAAGCTCTCTTACAATGTGGCAAGTCTTGAAGATGCATTATCGCATATTACACGCATCCCTAATCTACCTCTTGAACTAGAGTATGACCACCGTACAAATACCCTTTGGACAGAAACTAGGCGCAAACTTGAATTCACAAAAAATGAAGCAATAATAATGTCACTTTTGTTTATGAAATCTACCGGAAAACCGAAAAAGAATATATTCCAATGTAGTGATGAAGCCAAGAAGTTTAAAAAAGCCGGAGATGGCATGGAAACAATAGATAAGGTTTACAACACTGTGGCCAGGATTCAAAAGAAGCTTGATGACTTTCTTAGTACTGATGATGTGTTGATAGTTACTAAGAAAAGTTTCTATTTTTCAAAAATAGCCTTTAAATAATTTAACAATATTGTGAAGTGCTTCATTTGCTTAACTATGCGCATGGAAGCAAAATGTGATGAAGAAGCAATCAATACTTTAGTTAAGTTTTTTCAACTTCTTGCTGAAATAGAAAGGAGTGCTGATGACTAACTTTGTTTCAGAGATTAATCTAGTTCCAATTAAACCGAAAAACGGGCACGTTGCCTTTGTCAGTTTCATCTTATTTGAAAAACTATACATAAGTTCTGTTGCCGTATACACGAGGTTTGGCGGTGGAATAAGACTAGTGTATCCAAGAAAAAAGAATCTAGATGTTTGCTACCCTATCAATCATGAATTTGGTGATGCAATAGAACAAGAAATCCTGATGGAAATACTAAAGTACGAGTTATTCAGCGTTTAATTCTTCTTGTTATACAAACAACTTACATTTGAAGAAAGATTTGGCGTTACCGTTCGAAACTTTGGCTTCACTCAAATACCCAATATTGCCGTTAGGCATATTAGAGAACTAGGCACTAAGCCCATAGACTTTACGATTCTCACTTACCTTTTAACATTTCCCCCGGAGGATTTCCACGCTATCTCTACAATTTCTCAAGCGATAGGTGCCCATCCAAAAACAGTTAGGACTGCTTTTTTAAGAATGGAAAAGAAAAGATTAATTCGCCGAATCTTCAGAACAGGTGAGGCAAATATCTATGACATTACTGGATGGGTATCCAAAATTCAGGCATATGCAATTTCTACCCAGACCCCTACCCAAAAAAGTGATGTAGTCCCTACCCAAATTTCTCAAAGGGAGACTGGTCAAAATTTAGGTACCAATAAACATCAACATAAAGAAAAACAAACCATGAGTGGTTATGAGAAGTACAAGGAAGCAAAAAAGAAACTAGGTTATAATTAAAATGCTTATCCAGTTCGAACACATATCCACGCAGATATTTTATTTTCTGCCTTTAATGGGCGGTTGTGCTAGAAAAGCATCTGTATGGATGTCTGGACTGGATAAGCCACAACCGTCCATTTAAGTAGGAGTAGAAAATGAAAGCATTCTTGGTAGCACGAGTATCAACTGACGATCAAAAAGATGCACTTCCGGCGCAGACTTTTCGATTAACAGAGTATGCCAAACGTCGTGGATACGACTATGAAGTTACAGAACTTCGGGAAAGTGCCTACAAAGGTAACCGAAGTGCATTCTCTGAATTAGTCGCGAAGATAACCAAACACGGCGAAGTATCTATTGTCGTTTTCGATAAGATCGATCGATACACTCGTGATTCTAGCTCTCAAGAAGTAAGAATGCTTGACGACCTGCGAAAGTCAGCCAAAATCGAGCTTCACTTCCCTTCCGATAATCTCTTCATACATAAAGACTCTCCTGCTACAGACCTCCTCAGGCTCGGTATGGGCGTTGTGGTTGCTCAATACTATTCTGATGCCATTAGTGATAATGTACGCCGTAGGTTCGAGCAGAAGCTTCGAGATGGTGAATGGATTGGCAAGGCACCACTTGGCTACAAGAACTCTATTCTACCTAGTGGTAAAAAGTGGATTGAAGTAGAACCCTATTCTGCGGAAATTATTCGACAGATCTTCAAGAGATATGCAGAGGGCAATACTTCCAATAGAATAATTGCCGATCAAATGCGTAAAGAGTTTGGAATCAAGATTGGTCAGAGCAAGGTAGAGCAGACTTTAAAGAATCCATTCTATTACGGTGAGATGCGTATTAAAGAAGTACTCTACCCTCATAAATATGAGCCCCTTGTTTCCTACGAGCTATTCGAACGTGCAAAGTCTATTCAAGATGGCTACAAAGTAGAGCCAACAAGATGGGGCGGGTTGCCCTACGTCTACCGTGGCTTGATAAGATGCGAAACATGCGGATGTCGAGTGACCTTTGAAAAGAAAAAGCAGAAATATGTTTATGGCCACTGCACCCAATCTAAGTTCAAGCACGACTTTAAGTACGTGTCCGAAGATCTCATTACCGATCAAATCATGCATGTATTCGAATCGATCAGAATACCAGAGGAAGCTTATCAAGAAGTAAGCTCAGTCCTTAGGCAGACTCATGAGGACAAAAAGCGATACAGGGATCAAACTCTATCATCAATAGAGACTGAAATCACTAAGTTCCAGAATCGCATAGATCGAGTGTACGAAGATTACTTAGACGATAAGATAACTGAAGAACTTTATAAGCGGAAGTCTGATGAATACCGTACAAATCAAAAGAAACTACAAAGGCAGAGAGATAATATCGAACTTGTAGATGATGAGTACTTTGGTACAGTATTCCATCTGTTAAACCTTGCAAAGAACGCGCCAAAGCTGTTCCAAAAAGCTAATATTGAACAAAAGCGGTCACTAATCCAAATTGTACTTTCGAACTTTTCATTAGATGGTGATCAACTGAGGTGGAAATTAAAAGAACCATTCGAAACGATGGTTCTTTGTAATGTAAATTCATCTTGGCTCCGGCAGCTGGGCTCGAACCAGCGACCTAATCGTTAACAGCGATCCGCTCTACCACTGAGCTATGCCGGAATACTTCGATATTATACCTGTTACTGTGTGGATTGGTCAAGGTGTTTTGCTAGTTGTTTTTGCGCATCAATGTGGGCAGTCGCCATACCAAGCACCTTGAACGCATCGACTAGGGTTTGCACTTCTATTCTTTTTTGCTCGGTCGGCTCGCTACTTAAGTCCTTTAGACGTGCGCCGAACTGCTCTTTTAACCATTTCTCATGTTCGTCGTTAGTGGGTTTTTCCACAGAATTTCCACTTACATACGGCGTTGTCACCTCTAGTGAACGCGCAGAGTTGTCTCGTTTATGTAAATAACCCTTCGTGATTAAACCATCGACATGCACCGCCACAGTAGAGACAGACTTGTAATCAAGCGCTCGCATAATTTCACGGTAGCTAGGCCCATATCCGTTGCCCTTAATGAAGCCATCTATAAAGCTCAGTAGTTCACGTTGTTTTTTACTTGGTAAGTTTTTTTCCATAATTTCCCCCTGCTAATACCACGGCCGCAAGCCCCCACCATACGATAGAGACGGTATCGTCTGCCCACACCGGTAGCAATATTCCGATGAGCCCTAGTGTAATACCACTCGCAAACACCCCGAGACTTAACCAGTCCTTCCTTTGTGACCATAGTCGTTTCATAATCATCACAAACAGCGCAACAAATAACCCTAGCCCCAGCCAGCCGGTTTCGTGACCCACAAAGAGGTACTGGTTTTCTACCACCGTCGGACTACCACTAAATAGTGACGCCGAGCCAGTGCTACCTACGCCAAGTCCAAATGGGTTAAGGATCAGCTGCGTAAAGCCACCCTGCAACGATTCCGCGTGCTGCTCGTTTGAACTGACGGTGCTACCGCTCGTTGGATTGTCGTGCAGAAAGACGTTTGCGATAAGCGTACTGCCACTTGCAGCAACAAAAGCGCCGACTGCGGCGAGTGTCACTACTGCAGTAACTATCCAGCTTCTTGGTGATACTCTTCGCCCCACTGTCATAGCCAGCACTACCGCTATTCCTATAATTCCAGCCACAAGAGAGCTACGCGAATAACTAATCCATAAGCAAACTGCACCACACAGTGCAAAAATACCAGCGCCAATCATTCGAATCTTACCGACCAGCAAACCTCGCGCCCATGCAGCCGTGACTAGTGCAAGTGCCATTCCTGCATACGCACCCAGTGGATTTGGCCCACGCAGTGTACTGTTTACGCGTACATAGTCCGGATTATCGTCTACGGTCATATAGGGAACGATCGTATCCTTACCATAGCCTATATGTGTCAGTATATCGGCCGGCAAGAAGAGCTGTAATGCGCCAAACCCCACAACGATACAGGCGCCAATACACCCCGTCCATACCATTGCACGTCGATACTGCGGCACCGCTTTAACTAATATGTAGACGAGACTAAAGAATAAGACGTAACGTAAATCGATCGCAAGGCCAGCTGCAGTTGCCGCTAATCCCTTATATAGTAGCGCCGTCACGACAAAATGAAGTAGCGCGTAACTACTTACAATATAAAAGATAGGATCGCGTAGTAGCGGACGCACTAAATGACGTTTCCACACGACCACGGCCGCAAATGGAACAGCCATAACCATCAGAATCTCTTTCCATGACTTGATCAGTAGATCATAGTCGGGAAATAGCGTTCCAAGTCCTACGCTAAGCGGTGCGTGTA
>CAZBLZ010000034.1:0-10862 GCA_964493045.1 uncultured Candidatus Saccharibacteria bacterium | reverse complement strand
TACGCAGCGGTCTGCAAAACCGCGTACACCGGTTCAAATCCGGTAGGTGCCTCCATTAACAATTTGGGCGAGTGGCGGAATTGGTATACGCGGCGGACTTAAAATCCGCTGGTCTTAACAACCTTGTGGGTTCAAGTCCCACCTCGCCCACCAACTAAAAAATCCCCTTTGTGAGGGGATTTTTTAGTTGGTGTCTTAGTGTAATATTTTTGACACGAAAGCATTATAGTTGTAACGATGTACATACGTATTGAGAAATAGTACTATATCTGGCATGACTTATCTGCATGAGCTAGAACCGAGAGTGCCTCAAACGGCCGCCGAACTACTGCGCATGCAGGATCCTGACCCCTATGGATATATGGCTCAAGCAGCTGCGTTTTTAGATTGGATGCCTTCATATGATAAGAACGAAGCGTATGGTGTTGTTGCGAACTTTGCTTCAGATACTGATGATCCTAATCTATTGAAAGCGTGCTTAAACGAACTGGATGCACCTGGTCGATGGCGGGTCTTTGCACATGAGATGCGCTATGGTCGGACTACTTTGGGTATCGAGGAAATTGTTAGTATGAGCGAGGCGGCGGTTACTTATGAGATGGCACCTGAGGCAGATCGTGATTGGCTAGCATTATCAAGCATATACGCCTCACAGTTGGAGATAGCGCTACATGGCGGTATGGGGATAGAGGATCCGATAGAGCGATTTTCGCTTGCTACGAGTAGGTTCCATGACGTAGGTGGCGATACGTATAAAACCGATAGGACGCGTCGTGACGTAGTGCATATGCTATTACTTGCAGGGTTAACTGATCCTGCTGCTGAGCTAGCGGCAGGATTTGCCGATGATTCCCCTTACCAGCGAGAGTATGAACAGTCTTTGCCGTTATATCAAAGGAGACTTGCGGGGAAAACGATATCCTTGAAGCAGCGAACTGAAGCGAATAAGGAAGTTTTTCGTGCAATAGAAGCAGAGGCGCACACAGGAAATGCAGTTCGACCAAACGAAATACAACACGATGTCGCGTCGCTCTTATGGGCGAACGAGGCTGAACAGGCAAGACAGCTGTACGACAAGACACTCGAGGCGGGGAATGTAAAGCCTCTGGGCCGACTAAAAATGGCGCTCAGTATGAGAAGTTTACGATCATACGAAGGTGATGATGAACATGAGCTGCTAGCCGAAGTGGCAGGCCTTGCCGCTACAGTCAAGCAGATAGAGGGAGGGACTAGCGATATCAAGGTGGATATGAGCTATAGGGAGGCTATTAGCGAGCAAGTAATCTCGCTTTGTGACAAGATCGGCGAGCTACCCTTCTCGAGTCGTCGTATTGATCTCACGCTGGACGTTGCTGGTCTACGTAAGTCGGCGCTCCAGGATTCAAAACTAGTGGCTGAGCACTGTGATAAGTTGCTATTTGACACATGGCGCCGAGCAGTTGGGGCACTTACGATTGATTCCGCTGAAGGTGTAATATATGAACCTCAGATACGTGAGTTGTGGTGGCAAATGCGTGATGTGGGTTTTAACTTTAGAAAACTCAAAGAGATGGACTCTTTGTTCGCCGAGTACAGCCACCCGAAATTCTCACCGCGTTCAAGTAAGTCCTCTGCTAGCTAGTAGGCGTGGCCTCGCGTATACTAAAAGCTATGACGAAGGCTGACTGTCCATTCTGTAATCTGAAAGATCGAGTGCTCAAAGAAAATGAGCACGCTATTCTGATACTCAGTAATCCTCGCAAGGTTCCAGGACACGTATTAGTACTGCCAAAGCGCCACATTGAAGAGCCATGGCAGCTTACAGCCGATGAACTAGCAGATATCTATAAGCTCATATTCTTTGCCGAACAGAAGATCCTAGGCGAACTGGGTGACGGCGTGGATGTACGACAAAACTACCGTCCGTTCAAAAAGCAGGACGAACTCAAGAAAAATCATGTGCTGTTTCACGTTATTCCACGCTACAAAGATGACTATATCTATACTGTCTCAGAGAAGTTCGAGAAGGACTTATTCGTTGAGCTCGATGCTTTGGAACGAAAAGCAGTCGAAGCATTATTGCAGTCATGATACAATTAGCCTAATGAAGCAAGTTGCACAGGCTACCAGCACGCCAATGTACATGATGCCCCCGCGGGCATAGCTTTTCCTATCTCATTTTCTCTTTATTAGTTTAAACAAGTACAATACTTATAATGAATTACTACGTTACGACTTCTATTCCCTATGTAAACGGCGACCCTCACATTGGCTTTGCCATGGAGCTAATCATGGGCGATGTGCTCGCTCGCGCAGCTCGAGCTCGCGGTGACAAGGTCATCTTTTCTACTGGTAGTGATGAACATGGCACGAAAGTTGCTGAAAAGGCAGCTTCAGTAAATAAAACTCCACAAGCGTATGCTGATGAAGTTTCAGCTAAGTTCCGCGCTTTAGGTGACCAGCTCGATGTACAGGTTGATCGCTTTATCCGCACAACTGATAAGGGCCACATGCAGCGCGCACAGCTCATATGGAAGGCCCTTGCTAAAGATATTTATAAAGCTAAATACGTTGGTTGGTACGATGTCCGCCAAGAAGAGTTTGTGCCTGAAGCTCAGGCCGATCCAGAACGCATGAAGCCAGAGCACCCACAGGCATACCGAAAGCTAGAAGAAGAGAACTATTTCTTCCGTTTGAGCAACTACAATGAACAGATCCTGAAAGCAATTGAAGCCGATGAACTGGTAATTGTACCAAAGACCCGTAAGAACGAAATCGTCAGCTTACTCCGCGAAGGTTTAGACGACATTAGTATTTCTCGCCCAGCGGCAAAGCTTGAGTGGGGTATTCCTGTGCCTGGTGATAAGACGCAGGTTATGTATGTGTGGTTTGAAGCGCTCATGAACTACATTACGGTGCTTGGCTATCCGGAACACGATGACTTCAAGAAGTTCTGGCCTGCAAGTACGCAAGTTATCGGTAAAGACATTATTCGTTTCCACGCAGCAATTTGGCCGGCTATGTTAATGGGGCTAGGCGTGGGGCTACCTAAGCAGCTATATGTACACGGTTTCGTGAACGTCGAAGGCCAAAAAATGAGCAAGTCGCTTGGCAATGTGATCGCGCCAAGTGAAATCATTGAAAAATACGGTGCAGACGCATTCCGTTACTATTTCTTACGCCACGTACCAAGCTACGACGATGGCGACTTTAGCTGGGAACATTTTGAGTCCGCCTACAATAACGAACTGGCAAACGAACTTGGCAATGCCGTACAGCGCACGCTAGCGATGATACAGAAGTACCAAGCGGGTCTGATTGGCGATATCCCTGGCTCTGAACATGATACTGGTGCCTACCAAGAGGCAATCTTAGCTTGTAAGTTTGACCGAGCGCTTGATGCTGTTTGGGATCGAGTCCGTGGCCTAAACCAGTTTATTGACCAAGAGAAACCATGGGAAATTGCCAAGACTGGTGATGAAGACCACCTGCGTGAGGTTTTGGCTTCACAGTGTAGTGACTTACTGCAGATCGCTGATATGTTAGAACCATTCTTACCTACGAGTTCAGCGAAAATTAAAGCCATCTTTGAAACGGGTATTGTCCGTCCACTTGAAGGTACTTTGTTCCCCAAGTTGGAGACTCCCGTAGCCGCTGAAAATGCCTGATATAGAATTATTTGACACCCATGCGCATACGCACGAGATGATCGAGCGTACTACACCGGTGTATGACAAATGGCGCGAGGATGGTATCGAACGTACGCCTGAGCAGGTTATTACTGATGCTCGTGCGGTCGGTGTAAACCGCATGCTTTGCATTGGCACAACTCTGGCGGATAGCCGCCTGGCAATTGACCTAGCGGCTCGCCAGGACGGTGTATGGGTAAGTATTGGTATACACCCGCACGAATCATCACAGCACCTGGGCGAAGATAGTAAACGTGCATTCGAAGCACTAGCTACAGAAACTAAAGTCGTAGCAGTAGGCGAATGTGGACTGGATTATTTCTATACGCATTCTTCGCGTGAAGACCAGCTAGATCTACTCAAATTCCAGATTGAACTAGCACTTGAGCACAATCTCCCACTAAGCTTCCATGTTCGAGAAGCGTTTGAAGATTTCTGGCCCCTGTTTGAGAGCTATAGAGGTGCAAAGCTACGGGGCGTACTCCATAGCTATACGGATAACATGGTGAATTTGGAGCGAGCAGCTAAACATGGGCTCTATTTTGGAGTAAATGGTATCGCCACATTTGCCAAACGGCCCGAACAGATTGCCATGTATAAGGCAATCCCACCGGAGTTATTGCTACTAGAGACCGATGCCCCATTCTTGACTCCTGTGCCATTCCGTGGTAAAGTGTGTGAGTCAAAACATGTGCGAGTGACAGCAGAGTATCTAGCAAACCTACGAGATACAACTCTCGAGGACCTTGCAGCCACCTCCACCGCCAACGCACGTACTTTGTTCAAAGTGTAATACTATGAATAACAACTCACACAAGAATCAATCGCCCGAACATAAAGGGCACTTACCAAAGCTGTCCGCAGAACAGTTAGCGGCTATTAACGCACGCCAGCCAATCCGCTGGGAAGCATATGCCAACATGTATAAGGCTCAGGGAAGTATCAGCGAAGTACGTCCAGCTCAACCGGAAGTAATCCAGAATGTTGCTGGTGTTGCGATTGCTAATGAATCATTCCAAAATACAGCTCCATATCCTAAGATTCAGCCAATGCCAGTCGAGCGAACAGCACCTGTCGCCCAGGCCGCTATGACAGAGACCATGGTGGCTGATCCAGTTGCGGCCAACACTGCGACTGCTAACCCACTTCTAGCTGAAGCTTACAAGAACTTAGATAACGCCTACGGGCAACAGGAATTAGGACAAGAAGATGTTGCGCAAGCTGCTTAGTGTACTATTGCCACGCGACGAGGCTGAAGCCCGAGCACGTGCCTACCGTGAAGCTATTCGCGAAGAAGCTAAGATCGGTGGAAGTTTATTTGGCCCTGTTCCAGAAGGTTCTCGCCGTGAATTCTTTTGTCTAGACGAGCACACCTGGGTTTGGCACGAAGAATGGACTGATGCGAATGGTTTGCGCCAGACGCGTACTACTCGATATGATGTTCGCCCACAAGGTATTCTGAAAGCTCAAGATGGCCAACCATACCAGCGTTTAAGCTCACAAGAAGCGAGTCACCTTCTGCAGGCTGCTGCTCGCTACAATCAGCTGATTGACGCACAACTTGCTCCTTATCTCACTGCTGCAGCGTAAGTTACAATAAAGTCATGATATATCTCGATCATGCGGCGGCAACTCCGATGGCACCTGAGGTGTTAGTGGCTATGCAGCCGTTTTTCAGTGAACAGTTTTATAACCCATCGGCTAACTATATGGCCGCTCAAAAAGTACGCCGAGCGCTGGATGTGGCTCGGGCGGATGTAGCGTCAGTATTGGGTGCGCGCGCCAGTGAAATTATCTTTACTGCTGGTGGTACTGAATCTGACAATCTTGCGATTACAGGCATTATGCAACAGTTCCCAGCTGGTAATGTCGTTGTTAGCGGTATAGAACATGATGCTGTTCTAGAGCCTGCAGCACAGTTTGATCGACGACTGGTTAAAGTTAATGAACAGGGAATGATTGACCTAGCAGATCTCCGAACAAAGATCGACGACAACACAGTGCTCGTGAGTGTAATGTATGCCAATAACGAAGTTGGTACTGTACAGCCGATTCGCAAGATTGCCCAAATAGTGGACGAGATACGAGGTGCACGACGTCGTGCTGGTAATGCTACTCCAATTTATTTCCATACAGATGCCTGTCAGGCGGCGAATTATCTTGATCTACATGTTGCCCGACTGAGTGTAGATCTCATGACCTTGAACGGCGGTAAGATCTACGGACCCAAGCAGAGTGGTATTTTATATGTCTCAAGTCGTGTAAATCTGGAGCCTATTATTAGAGGCGGTGGCCAGGAACGAAACTTACGAAGTGGTACTGAAAACGTAGCAGCCGCAGTGGGCTTTGCCTGTGCATTGCAACTTGTGCAGACTGCACGTCATGAAGAAGGTGCACGTCTAAGTGAACTGCAAGCTGAAGCCTTTAAACTAATTAGCGATCGACTACCTAAAGTTGTTATTAACGGTTCAATGAAACTCCGTTTGCCAAATAATATTCATCTGACAATACCCAGTCAGGACAACGAGCGCTTGCTCGTAGAGCTAGATGAGCGAGATATTCTGGCAGCTGCTGGTTCTGCCTGCAGCGCTAGTGATGAAGAACCTAGCCATGTACTGCGTGCTATGGGACTAACTGATGTAGACGCTCAGGCGAGCCTGCGCTTTACTATGGGACACGCTACAACCAAAGCAGATATTGCTAAGTTAGTTGATACACTAGCTGAGCTTGTGACCGCATAAGACCACCCTCAAACTTTACGCTAGAGCCCTTTAAGCGGTATGCTTAAGCCTATAATGTAGGAGGGTGATGTATGTTTACGCCAAAAGCGACATTTAGTGGGTTCTCGGTTAATGACTTAGAAGTTGCTCGTGAATTTTATACCAAAGTCCTTGGATGTACTGTCCAAGATGAAACAGGCGGAGCGCGGATCCTTTTGCCAGCAGGAGCTCAGGCATGGATGTATCCTAAGTCAGATCATCAGCCGGCGACCTACACCATGTTGGATTTTGTAGTCGACGATATCGATGAAGCAGTCGATACGCTTAAAGAACGTGGCGTTATTTTCGAACATTATGACGGATCTCCTCAAGATGAGCGCGGAATTATGCGCGGCAAAGAACATGACATGGGTCCAAATATTGCTTGGTTCAAAGACCCGGCTGGTAATATTCTCGCAGTCTTGGAAGTGTAATATCCTTTGGGAGATCTGTCCTCTCGAGACGGTTTAGCGGTGTTTTTGACGCAGATCTGGTCGTCGGGAATGAATTTTTTCGGTGTCAAAGGCCTGAGGCTTGGCGGATCCAACGCTAATCCAGTGTCCGACCTGTCTGCTGAAATCTACAAAGCCAAGGCCATGTGAATGAAACATGACACATAGCGGCTCGCGGATTATGGAATAACCTGCAGCAAGCATACTCCGTGCAAGATCAGTATCTTCGCCACCTCCGGCGTATCGTTCGTCGTAACCGCCGAGTTCCTGCCAAACGTCGCGTTTAACAATTGCACAATTAGCTCCGAGTGTGCCTCGAGTAGCCGACGCCTTCATTCGTGGTTTTCGGAGTAGGGGCAACAAAAGCATGCTAAATAATCGTTCCCATATCGAACTCTCACGACCAGCGAGTGGGCCGTTATACATACCTCCGAAATCTTCCCGTTGAGACCAGTAGCTGAGGCTCTTGAGTGTGTAGCGGTTTGTCCAGTTAGAATGGCCAACTAGCGTAACGACATAGGGATGTTTTGCGGCTTCGAAGCCTTTGTTTAAGGCGAGTGGATAGGTAAAGTCTGCTTGTTTGAGTGATACGATGGTGGCACCTTGTCTCTGAGCGTACTCCACAGTTCCGTCTGTAGACTCGGTGTCTACGACGACGACTTGGATATTCCCGCTATACTCTTGAGCTTTGATGTCCGCAAACCACTGCTTGACGTAAGCTACGTCATTTTTCGACCGTATGAGCACTGTTACATCTGGATCTTGTGAATCCTTAGTTAAAGTTTGAATGACCATAGCTCTTTTGTTGAGTCGGCGCTGCATCAAGCCACCAACTAGAGGGATACGTGCAAAATTCTCTTGATGTAGGGTGACATCCATATACAGCTCTAGTATAGCGAAAATAATAGAGCTACCAAGTGACAGGTTGGCCTCAGTAGGATATACTGATGACCAGAGAAAGCATGAGCACCATGTACAAAAACCTGCTAAAAAATATACGGCTCGTCGGCATGCAAGTCGCAGCCCTAGCACTACTAATTGCCTTGTCGGGTACGACAACTGTTTTTGCCGCCAGTAATAACACCACCAAAGCATCTAGTGGTGGTGGCAGCGTACAGGGCTACGCTAGTGATAGCGCGCTGCAAGTGGGCACGGTCGTGCAACTTACTGGCAGTGGTGCAACTAAAGTTGAGGCTGCAACATCTAAAAACCTACCTCAAATGTATGGGTTGGTTGTTGATCCGCACACACTATCAATAACAATTTCTGATTCTGATCTGACGAACGAAGCATTTGTGGCGACTTCGGGTACTTATAAAGGGCTAGTCAGTACTCAGGGTGGTACGATTGCAGCTGGTGATTATGTGACGATGTCTGCAATTAACGGTGTACTCATGAAAGCCAGTACTGACCAAAAGACAGTTTTTGGCCGTGCGGCTGGTAGCTTTAACGGCAAAGATAATGCCATAGGCACGACACAGCTCAAAGACACGAATGGTGCCGCTGGTCAAACGGTTGCTTTGGGGTTGATCCCAGTAGTTATTAACGTACAGCGCAATCCTAATGAAAAGAGCACCGAGGCGAACCTGCCGAAACCGCTGCAGCGTATCGGTGAGGCAATTGCCGAAAAACCGATTGGCCCTCTCCGCATTTACCTGAGTATTGGTATTACGGGACTAAGTATCATTGTGTCACTGGTAACCCTATACGCAGGCATCCGTAACGCCATAATTGCTATCGGTCGTAACCCACTGAGTAAAAAATCGGTCTTCAGAGGTCTGCTTGAAGTGGTTCTAACTGGGTTCTTGATTTTAATTATCGGCCTTTTTGCGGTATATTTACTATTAAAGCTTTAACGGATTGAATATGGGGATGGGCAACAACGCATGACAAGTCTATGGCTAGCATTTATCCTCGGCAGCCTGGCGGCAGTTTTTGCCGGTTTTGTTTGGGTGATCGTAGCGATTTCTCGCCTACAGTCTGGTGGCATTCAGAGCCAACGGTCGGTTAAAGATCTCAACAAGGCCTATACGGACATCGCAGAAGAAGATGCCACACACTTGTTTAACAAGGAATTCCGTGAAGAACTTCGTAACCGAGGTCGTTTACGATTCGAGAAGATCATCGATGAAAATGCCATGTTCTTAAAGCAAGACTTAGATATGACCATCTCTCAACTTAACGACTACATGAAGAAGGAAATCTCAGCTAAGTTAGATGAAGAATTCGCCGCTTATGCCAAGGCCATGCAAGAAGCTCAGGAGTTGGCACTTGGATCATTGCAGAAGACAGCCAAAGAGGTCGAAGAGCAGCGCGTGGCGTTGGCCGCGGCCCTTAAGAAGGATGTCGCAGAGCGTGAAGTGGCATTGCTTAAGGTCTACGAAGATAACATGGCTCAGATTGTTGAGCACTACGTATTACTGAGTCTGGGCGATCAGTTTGATCTGAAGTCCCAGTTGCCATACATCATTGGTCAGATGGAAGCTAACAAAAAGGACATTATTGGAGATATGCGTCTGTGAGTGAGCAGACTAAGCCATACATTCTTCCGGCAGCTCTTATCGGGCGGTCGGATCTTGCACGTCTGGTACGTGAACTAGAGGCACTCGACAATGACCTGGAGTCACAAAAGGTGCGTGGTGGTGGCGCTAAGGATGGCTATAGCATGCCAACCATGAGCCGTAGCATGACGGACTTTATACAGCAAAATGGCATAGATCTTGCCAGTGATCAGACACGTATGAAGGTCAAAGACCAACTGCGAATACTCAAAGACAAAGCGCCAGTGGTTCACATGACGTTTGCGTCTGAAGCTGACCCAGAGTTTTTGCAGCAACTGGTAGCTTGGATGCGGGAGAACATCGACCCGCAGGCGCTACTTAGCGTTGGCATGCAGCCATCACTCGTGGGCGGTGTATATATGCGCACACCTAATCACGTACATGACTTCAGTCTGAAGGCACTATTGAAGGGTAAGCGAGAGGTGATCGTTAACGAGCTTGAAGGCGCAGTACGTTCTAATGTGACGGCCTCTACTGTGGCCCCAATTCAGGTCGCAGCTATGCCAGTGGAGGCTCCAAATGAAGGATAAACTCTTCGAGGATTTGGTCGGCCGAGGTAATCCAGTTGGTGAGATCATCGGTATTGATTCATTCTTGATTAAAATTCGTGGTCTGCAACCCGCCAACGTACACGCGCTGATTCGTTTCGAAGATGGTAGTAAGGGCTACGTCCATCATGTGTATGAAGATTACGTAGTGGTGATGAAACTAGGTACGACAGTACTGAAGATCGGTATGGTGGCAGTTATCCAGCACAGTGAGCTGCTCACGAAAGTTGGTAAGAATTTTGTTGGCCGCGTCGTGAACATATTCGGTGAGGCAATTGACGGTAAGGGTCCGATTGAGCCAGATAGCGTCTGGGAAGTCTTCCACAACGCGCCGATGCTCTATGAACGCAAACTGCTCGATACGCAACTTGAGACCGGTATTACAGTGCTCGACATTAACTTCTCACTTGTACGCGGTCAGCGTATGGCGGTCTTAGGTGATGGTAAGGTGGGTAAAACTGCCATGACCACGCAGATTGCTATTAACCAGAAGAACACTGACATTACAGTGATTTACGTCCTGATTGCCAAGCGCCAACGCGACGTGGCACAGCTAGTTGACCGTCTGGAAAAGAACGGTGCGCTCGATAAGGCGATTATTATCGTGACAAACATGTTTGAATCGCTAGTGGTGACCTATTTGGCGCCGTATATTGGTGCAGCGCACGGTGAATATTTCTGGCAGCAGCTCGGACAGGATACGCTCGTGATTTATGATGATATGACCTCACATGCCCAGGCGTACCGTGAAATTTCCCTGATTGCCGGTGTGAGCCCAGGACGTGATAGCTATCCTGGTGACATGTTCTATACACACTCAAGTCTTGTTGAACGGGCAGGGCGTCTGGATCGTAACGGTGCTACTCAGACAATC
>CAZBLZ010000033.1:4124-11035 GCA_964493045.1 uncultured Candidatus Saccharibacteria bacterium | reverse complement strand
GCAGAAAAGACCCACGGCGCAAGCCGACACCGTATTGCTCTCTACCTCGCCAACCAGGCTATTGGCAGGCGAAACAAGCAAACATCTACCAGCGAAGTTGACTAGTTCGCGTCACGTCGCACAAACAACACCGTACCAACAACAAGTCCAACCGCTATATATACTAGCGCTACTGTAGCAGCATGTAGGGTTGTCGTGTTATTACCCAGTTCATGCGGAGAAGATACTGCCTGCAGCATGGTAAACGGCATGTAGTTGTTACTCTTGGTAAAAATATGACCGATAATGCTTTCGCCAATAAGTGGAACTAGTAGGAAAGTTACGATACTACCAACTTGATTGCGCATGATGAAGACTAAGATAAACGCGTACATAGCATAACCCCAGCCCACAAAAGCACAGCGCCAGAGAACCGACCAATAATCAAAATGCTGTGCAGCTATGTGGTACCCATGCAAATGTGCACCCACAATGGCGCACAGTGGTGAAAACAACGCCATAACTAGACCAGCAAATACTGCAAAGCTACTAATAGCTATAAATTTAGCTAAGAGAACCTTAACACGGCGATTACTCGAGGTTAGAGTATACATAATGGTGCTGTAACGATATTCATGACCAACCAGTAGCAAACCGGCGAATGCTAAGATAAGCCCAACGAATACAATGGCATTAGATGATTCGGACATAAGCATTTCAGGATTCTGTAGGCCAGTCTGTGTTGCCTTGTAGCCATCACCAAAGCCAGCAAACAGAGCCACAATTGCTAGGCTAATAATGAAAATGGCGTAGGTTGAGCGTACGGTAAAAAGTTTACGAAATTCAGATTTTAATGTGGCAATCATTTGGTGGCCCCTTTCTTGGTAGCAAATTCTTCGCTGCCGGCAGTTAGCTGCAGGAATGCCTCTTCGAGTGATGCGCGGTGCTGAGATAGTTCGTATACAGGTACACCGCTTTCAAATGCTAGCTTACCTATGGCATCCATTTCTAGGCCTGTCACATGGAGGCTCCCGTCCACCTTCGTGACCACCGCTCCCTTACCATGTAGCGTTCGCTCCAGCATAGAGAGTTTAGGCGAGCGTACTACGATACTAGAGTTTCCGTTGTCTGACAACAATTGACTAATTGAGGTATCAGCAATTAGCTTACCTTTGCCGATAACTACTACGTTGTCAGCCATCTGTGCCATTTCACTCAGTAAGTGACTGGACACAAATACCGCATTTCCTTGATCAGCATATGTCTTAAGGAATTCGCGGAGCCAAGCAATACCTTCTGGGTCGAGGCCATTGGCCGGCTCATCAAGCATCAAGTATTTAGGCTTACCAAGTATTGCCGCAGCAATACCTAAACGCTGGCTCATACCAAGTGAGAATTTGCCTGGCTTGCTTTTAGCAACATCGGTGAGACCTACTTCTTCCAGCACTTCTTCTACACGCGAAGTTGGAATATTGCCTGCATCTGCCAAAATACGCAAATGCTGACGAGCGGTTCGTGTCGGATGAAAAGCCTTAGCTTCGAGCAGAATGCCGATCATTTGCGAAGGGCGCGCATACTCATGTAGCCGCTTACCATCAAACAAAGTCTGGCCACCGCCATTATCAAGACCAAGCATCAGGCGCATGGTAGTTGATTTACCGGCACCGTTTGGACCTAAGAAGCCTGTGACTTTTCCTGTTTCGACCCGAAAGCTCAGATCATCGACTGCTATTTTCTTTTTATAATGCTTGCTAAGATGTTCGACGGTTATCATATGATTCCATAATACACTGGAATCCGCTTACGCACCAATCTGTAACGCCGTCACCTTGTCCAGAAGTTCATCTATAGAATCACAAGCCATCAGCTGTTCACGTAGCTCTTTGGCATTATCGAAACTTTGGATATATACCTTGCAAAAGCGGTTCAACGTTTTAATATTACGTTCGCCATTACGCCAGGTAGCTGCAAATAATGCTATCTGCTCTTTATAGAGATTTAGTCGATCGGTTTTAGTCTTCCCCGCCCAAGGGCTTTCAGATGCAAACACATATGGATCATTGAATACACCTCGGCCAATCATAACGCCATCAAGTCCATACTCTGTAGCTAACACCTCACCCTGTTCACGTGACAACACATCACCATTGCCCACAATGAGCGTCTCAGGTGCGAGCTCATTGCGCATCTCTGCGACTTGGCCAATAAGTTCCCAACGAGCCGGGACTTTACTCATTTCTTTACGGGTACGACCATGCACTGTCAGCATGTCTAGTTTCTGACCAAACAAAAACTCGAACCAAGTCATATCGACTTCATTAAACCCTAGTCGAGTCTTAACACTCAGCGGCAATCGACCAGCAAGCCCCTCACGTGTTGCAGCTATAATTTGGCCAGCAAGTTCTCGACTCTCTAGTCTAATTAGTGCACTACAGGCACCATTCTGGACTTCACTTTTAGCTGGGCACCCCATGTTCAGATCAACTCCCACAAAGTTACAACCCTCAGGAAGTCCAAGTTCACGAGCCAGTTCGCCACTCGCTATCTGCTCCGCTACCGCCCGGAAGTTGTCTGGGTTTAGGCCCCATAGCTGCGCTACCAAGTTTCGTTCACCTGGCACGAATTGTAACTTTTTGAGCAGTTTGGGTCGGCCTACACTCTGCAGGCCATCTACGTTTACAAACTCAGTGAAGAACAGATCAGGTGCGGCAGTTTTTTGAATAGTCTGACGAAACACCGTATCGGTGACGTCATCCATAGGCGCCAAGACAAAAAACGGTTTCGGTAGCTGATCGTATGTGTTCATTTCAACTTACAAGTATAGCATATTTTGCCATGTTTTTAGCAATAGTGCCAACACATACTGAAGGAGGTGTCGAGGTTTATTCCCAGCGGAAAACACGGAAGGCAATAAAGTAGATGATCACGCACCATACAGCCATAATGCCAAGCTGCGAACCTAGATCAAATAAGCTTTTACCTTCAGTCAAAATCATGCGCGCACCATCAACCACAGGTGTTAGTGGCATGAATGTCGTTACGTTCTGAAGCCACTGAGGCATTAAGAAACGTGGGAAGAATACACCAGTTAAGAACATCATGGGGAAGACAATGATGTTGCCCAGTGGCGCTACCTGACGTTCGTTCTTAGCCCAACCGCCAAGCGCAAGGCCGATACCAAGCACCATAATAATTCCAAAGGCCAGGAAGACCGCCAGCTCGAAATAGTTACCGACAACTTTAAGGTCGAATACGGTAATCGCCACAATAAGCATCACAGCTAATGACATAAGGCCGGTAATAGCCTGACCAAGCATGGTACTCAAGAAATACTGCCAAACACGGAGAGGTGTGGTGTGTAAACGACGCAGGATGCCCATCTTCTTAAGTTCAGGAAAAACGTTCATGGGTCCGAAGATGCCAGCACCTAAGATTGAGAAGCCGAGCAACCCAGTAAAGGTGTAGTCGAACGAACTGAGCGAATGCTGGTTAGTCTGCTTACTCGTTACGGTGAATGGCGTTGAGGTAGCTACGAGTTTCGAGTTAACACCCTGGAATTCAGCCCGGAGGAGTGAATTCAAAGCTTGAGCAGCCTGTTCGTTATTCTGAGTGTAATGCACGATAGCCTCACCAGTGGGGACACCATTTTTTACCTCGCCGAAAGAAGGTGGTAGCTCTATGGTGCCATCAATTTCACCGCGACTCATCTTTTGATTTGCGGTAGAGAAATTAGTAACTTCTGTATTGACCTTTAGAAGTTTGCTCTTGTTTAGCTGCTTTGCAAATTGTTTAGAAAACGCTGAATCAGAACGGTTGATAACCGCTACGTTCATAGAGATCGAGCTTGTACCCTTATTCAGGCTCCCGAATACAAACAAGAAAATGAGCGGGAACAAGAACATGAAGAATAACGCTAGCTTGTCTCGGAAGACACGGCGCAAGTTAATCGTAAAGAATGCCCAAACGGTGTAGTACTTGCGCTGCCACTGTTTGAGAGGTTTTTTGGAAACTTCCGTAGTCTTACGATTCTTATTCATGAGACGCCAACCTACTCGTAAAACGACAATTGCAGCAATTGCGATCCATAATACAGTCATACTAGCTCCTCAAACCCTTCCCTGTCATGTCGATAAAGACATCTTCTAGGTTAGCCTGTTCAACTTGTTGTTCCTTTTTAAAGCCGCGGCCGAGGAGGCTCTTTATAAGCGCCTTAGGCGTATCAAGTGCGATGATCTCACCTTGATCCATAATAGCCACACGATCACATAGAATCTCTGCCTCATCCATGTAGTGCGTGGTTAAGATAACGCTAATACCACGGTCGCGAACCTCTTCAATCAGCTCCCAGAGGTTGCGGCGAGCTTGCGGGTCGAGACCTGTGGTCGGTTCGTCTAAGAAGAAAACCTTAGGGTTGTGAACTAGTGCCGCCACGATACTAAAACGCTGTTTCTGGCCGCCAGAGAGTTGCTCAACGTATGAGTCTGCCTTTTCGCCAAGGTTAACTTCATCCAAAAAGACTTTAGGATTTACACGCTCGCCATATGCGGCTGCAAACATTTGGATAAGTTCGGTCAGCTTAGTTTTATCTTGGAACCCAGGAGTTTGGGGTTGTACGCCGATCATGCCACGAATTTCGTATGGATTCTTGGCCACATCTACGCCATCAATCGAAGCTGAGCCACCATCGATCTCACGTAACGTCTCAATCATTTCGAGGGTAGTAGTCTTACCGGCACCGTTTGGACCTAAGATACCAAAGATCTCACCTTTTTTAACTTCGAAGCTAATCCCCTTAACGACTTCTTTGTCGCCATAGTGCTTACGAAGGTCTTTTACTTCAAGAATTATTTCGTTACTTTTAGTCATCATCTACCAAATTAGCACATTTTAAGGTTAAACAAAAACACCTCAAGGTAATCTTGAGGTGTTTTTGGGCCTGAATGTACTAGCCGCGCTTGACGGTCAAAAAGCCGTTGCGTGGGTTTTCGTTTACAGTAAAACCTTCTGGTAGGTCGGTTGCTTCTGGACGTTCGTCCTTTGAGAAGTAATAGATTGTCTGTTCTTTACCGCCGCGCAAAACTACTTTCTTTGAGTTCAAGTAGTACGTAACACCTTTTGAATTCGTGTGCTTGTATCCCATGTTGGATAACTCCCCTTATAACTAATGTTAGTATCCCTAACATACTCTGGAGAGATTTTATTTGTCAACAGCTAAAGCATTATCAGATTCGAACTCCTTAAGCTAAAGCTTGTTCAGAAGCGCCGAAAGTATTACACTTGTGGTTGTCTATTAATACTAGTGAAAGTGGTGTAAAACGTATGGATTTTCGTCCCAATCCCCAAGCAAGTGGTAACCGGCCTACCCCTGTTACTCCGGCTCCAACAGTAGCCAACAAAAAAGAAACTAAGCTCTCCTCATCAGAGTCGATGTGGAGTAGCGGTCGCTGGATGCAAATTTTAAGTCTAGTGATTGTAATTGGAATTGCAGTATTGTTAGCCGGAGTTGCTCTAGCAGTCGGCCGTGGCAGCAATACAAATGAATCTCAATACATCAGCACTAGCAAATATCAGGCCGTTTTCTTGAATAATGGCCAAGTATACTTTGGTAAAATCATTAACTTGAATAGCCAATATGTACGACTTGCAAATGTCTACTACCTGACACAAGGTACTAGCAGTAGCACTGATAAAACTGATGCCAGCACGAATTACTCACTCGTTAAACTTGGATGTCAGCAAATTCACGACCCAACTGACCAAATGGTCATTAACCGCAGCCAGGTCACCTTCTGGGAAAATCTCGAAGCAAAAGGTAAGGTCGTAACCAGCATCCAACAGTTCCAGAAGCAGAACCCGAACGGCCCCGACTGTACACAAGTCAGCAACCAAACTCAGGCGAGCAGCACAAGCGCCGCCGCTCAAGGCGCAAGCACAGGAACAAGTACAACCGGAACCGGTAGCAGTACTACTAAATAAGCCAACCAAGCTTAATAAATACCCTCTCTTTGGAGAGGGTATTTTAGTTAGCCCATCTGTAGACTCGTAAACCAGAACTAAACTGTAGGTAGATTAGCTCAAGTAACAATGTCCGCTAATAGCCAGGACACAGACGCACGCACCTCGTACAACCTTAGCGTTACGACAGGTATTTCTTAGCCCACCAGTGATAGGCGGCGCTGCCTAGGAATCCAAAAAGGCTTAGAGTAGTGAGCACTAGACTCCAACCCGCTAGATCTGGTGACCATTTAGCACTCGTAAAATCAAACTTGTATAGGCTGTCTGGCACATTACCCAGACTACCGCCATGAGAATTGGCGTAGTCTTGAATACAGCTAATAACTTCACTACCAATGGATGTTTGGGTATCACAGTAATCCTGCGCCTCTTGATACAGATTACTGTTCCCTTGCCCTAGTACGCTCGCTTGAGCTTGTTGTAGTCGCTCGTAGGTATACTTGAGCTGAATTGGTGGGTGAACCGCGTTAGGACCACTCGTAAGGCTTGTGTTCATGTGTGAATACACGTACTGGCGGAGGTTCCGGAGTGTACCCTCTACATCACCGCTGTTCTTGTCCGCCGTGTAGACCGCATCACGCAACTGAATCATATGTTCATTGTTGTGTCGTAGCGAGATGAGACTGGTAGCGCCAAAAATTACTACTAGCGCCACGAAATACCACGGTTTTATCTGTCGATACATCCGCCATACGTGATGCAAGTGTCGCTTGTTCATACTGGTTATGATTATACCTCACCTTATTAGGGAGTAGTTACAAACTCATTTCATCTCTTGAAAGACGTGCTTCATGAGGTTGCGGATTAACCTCTCTATAGGTCATACTGGTGTGCATGCATATCTTCTTCTCCGGTATTGGTGGTGCTGGTATTAGCCCGCTTGCTCTCGTTGCTCAACAGGCCGGATACACTGTTTC
>CAZBLZ010000033.1:0-4024 GCA_964493045.1 uncultured Candidatus Saccharibacteria bacterium | reverse complement strand
CTTGGCCTTCCGTTAGGTTACATACTACCCGCTAAAAGTAGTTTCGCAGACATGGGAGCCTTTGAGCCACAGGCTGAATATTTCGTGTATGAATGTGATGAATTTGATCGTAACTTCTTGAGCTTTGAGCCCTATGTCAGCCTCATTACTGGTGTTGACTGGGATCATCCGGATATTTACCCAACTCGTGAAGACTATAATTCCGCGTTCCGAGAATTCCTAGAACAAAGCGCACAAAGTACCCTTTGGCGTATTGACGCCGAACAACTAGGCGAAGAAGAAACAGACACGCAAACTATTCTAGATGAAGCAGATCCAAAGCTTACCGCTATTACTCTCCCCGGGTTAGTAAATCGACAAAATGCTTGGCTAGTGGCAAATGCCTTGCAACCAATCATTAAGCAGCCACTAGAAACTCTGCTCGCGCATCTCAATAAGTTCCCTGGCGTTTCAAGGCGTTTTGAGCAAATTATACCTGGCCTCTACAGTGATTATGCTCATACTCCTCCCAAAATCCGCGGAGCACTACAGCTAGCCGAAGAGACGGCAGACGGAAATGTAGTAGTCGTATATGAAGGCCTACATAATACTCGCCAACACTTCATTAAAGCTGAGCTTGAGCATTTATTCGACGGCGTGAAACAGCTGTATATCGTACCCAGCTATCTAGCACGCGAAGATGAGTCGCTCAAGCTCCTAACGCCTGATGACCTTAAGTTATTACTGAGTGTAGAAGCTCAGACGCGTACTGAAACAGCATCTCTAGACCCAGCCTTACGTAATCTCATCGTACGCCACTTAGGGCAAGGAGACACTGTACTGTGCCTGACAGCTGGTGGAGGCAATTCACTCGACGAATGGTTGCGACGTGAATTCTTAGCGTAGTGCTAAGCTCAGACAAATAACCACAACCACGAGCGCCAGAACGAGCGGCCAAATAGGTGACGCAGGTTGTGTTGGTTTTCCTACGATCTTAGTGGCAGGCGGTACATTAGTAGGTTGCGGTTGCACGGGCTTGGGCGACGTAGAAGTTGGCTTGGTTGCCTGCGGCACTGGTTGAGACGGTGTGTTGTTATACATAGGAGGCAGGCTGCTTCCGCCAAATACTGCAGTACTACTAGGAGTATCATGTGCAGCAACTGGGGCTGTCGTAGGGGGTTTCTGTTCACTAGTATCCTGAGCCGGCGGTAAACCTAGGGCATTTTCTTGTGCCTGCTCACGGTAATACTCATGCCCATATTCAAATACCGGCTTTTCAACCGCACGACCTGTCCGCGCATCTACCTCAATAGTGTGCCATGCGCTTGTCTGCAAGCGATGTTCTGGCGCGACAGCCAATGGTTCGGCCTCCACTACGGGTTGTGATACCTGTTCTGGGCGCGTCTTAGGTACATTAGCCACGGAGGCTGCTATCGGACGTTCGGCTACAGGATGAATTTGACGCTGTTGTTCAAGCGTACTGACTCGACGTTGTGTCTCAGTAAGTTGCTTGTTTGAGTCGTCGGCTTGAGCTGTATATTCAGCCCGCTGCTTAACTTGCTGTTCTGTAGTAAACGCAAGGCTTTTACGGGCTTCAGCTAGTTTCTTAGTCGTTTCCTGGTGTTTTTTAGCAACTCGCTTTTCACGACGTTTGTGTTTGAAGTGCTCATAGCCTGCACCCGCAAGTAAGCCAGCGGCGACACCACGATTCTGGCCAGTTTTAGTTGCGCGGTAAATTGCATCATCAAAGTCAGCCTTACTAATCACTTGCTCTGTTTGGCTAGGACGAAGATATGGAGTCTGTACGACATTGGGAGATGGCATCGCGTTACTAACACCCTCAACAGAAGTCTGGTGTTGTAGATAAGCAACCTCAGGTTGAGCGTTATAGGCTGGAATTTCATTAGATACGTCAGGACGAGCAGGGTCTAGGATTTCTGTCGGCTGCACAGGCTGTTGCTGCATAGCTTCCACTGGCATGATCACAGGGAGTGGCTCGAGCATATCACGACTAACAGGCGCAGCTTCAGATACTGCGGACAGTACCTCAGCTGGAATAACATCTGGTTCCGCTTCAGTCGTAACAGAATGGACGTCTTGCTCGTGCGTGACAGTTTGCTGAGAAACTTCATTGCCAATCACGACCTCGCTTGATGTGAGTGGTACTACGTGCTCTTCAACACTACTACCGCCAAGGTCAATAACTACTTCGCCCCCACTAAATTCAGTCGCTCCAACACCGTAATCTACCAGAGGTTCATACGTTTCAGTATTTTCGTTATCTTCTTCCGTAGCTAATGTAGTTTCTGAGCTTGATTCATCAAACTCATTTTCATTCTCAAAATCAGCCGATTCCTCATCAGGTTCTTCATGTGTCTCTTCTGCATGACCTGCATTTTCAGGTGTGTCGGATGTTGCTGCAGCCTCTTCAGCAGCTTTCTGTCGTCGTTCTTCTGTAGCTAATTGAGCCAACGCCTGTTCAAGCGCACTCGGCACTTTGCGGCGCGCTTCGGCAGTTTCTTGAGCTGAAGTTGCAGCCTCAGAAGTAGTTGAAGCAGCAGCAGCCGAACCTACGCGACGACGTTTCTTTTTTGTAGAATCTTTTTCAGATGGGGTTGAGTGTTCAGACCTATCTGATTCAGGTTCAGCTGGCGTGCCTGGATTTCGTTCCATAATCAATCATATTTTACAATTTTTGATGCCTTTTAGCAACTCGCCCTCTCTGTAAAGAACGCCCTAGCGGTTGTCCCCCGCCCCCTTTATCACATTTCGAGACTTACGACTGGCCAGTTTCTCTAAGTTCTGGGTAGCAAGATCATTCAGACTCAGCCCGAGACTCTCGGCAAACATCGCCAAATACCACATAACATCACCGATCTCTTTACCTAATTCTTGCAAGTCTTCAGGCGTAATCACACCTTCTTTATATGCGACGATTTTCTTCCATTTTTCTACTACTTCGCCGGACTCCCCAGCAATGCCAAGCGCCCAGATCGTCTTATCCATAAGATCATCTGGATTATGATGTGCGGTATTTGGTGCTGCTGCCTGGTATTCGTCAAATGTCATTTCTGTATGCTCCCATTTTCATTGATAGTTACCGCACCTTGCCTTAACACTTCAACTGCATCATCCACAATACGGATAACGGTTGATGGTACGGGTGTAGGCGCCTGTCCGGAATCCACATAGAAATCCACCTGATCACCAAAGTATCCCTGAGCCTCCGATAAATTGGTTGCAGTCGGTTCGCCAGGCGCATTCGCACTTGAGGTAAGCAGAGCGCCCGTCTTGTTTATAAACTCTCGGAAATCCGCAACCGCCGGGATACGTACCGCCAAAGAATGTTGGCCTTGATGTAAATATGCCGTCTGATCATCGCACGGGATAACGACGCTTAGGGGGTTGGGCCAATAAGACTCAACCGGCTTGAGATACCGACCCCGAATTCCTAAATCGATGAGTTGCTGGAGTTTAGCGGCAATAATAGTGCCCGGCTTATGTTCGCGGTGCTTGAGGGCATATAAACGCGTAACCGCCGTCTCATTAGCAGCACGACACACCAAACCGTAGACCGTGTCAGTTAGTAAAACACCGACTGCGCCGTCTTTAATCCTCTCGGCGAGTTCTGGATCAGAAATAGAAGTAAAAATACGCATATTCTTTAAACCGATTTAGTGTATGCGTAATAAGCGAGACCCGCTAGCGCCGCGAACACTACAATTGCAAATAATATAAGACCGGCAGGACCCTTTGGACCAGTTTTGGCTGGTTTCTTCTTTTTAGATGATGTCGCAGTGACCACCACTGGCTGAGTGACAGTTCCTGGTGTCATCGGAGCCTGGGGCTCTTCAGCCACCTCAGTGAACTCTACTCCCTTAGGAGGTTCGGCAAGCACTGGTTCACTGACTTGTGCTGTCTGGTTCGTCTGAGAAACTTGGGGTACTGCAGTAGCAGGCTTTGGAGTCTCAGCTGCAGGTTTAGGAGCCTCTGTTGGGGTTGGCGTAGTTTGCGGAGTCATACGTATAATTGTAGCAACTATAGG
>CAZBLZ010000032.1:0-11184 GCA_964493045.1 uncultured Candidatus Saccharibacteria bacterium | reverse complement strand
GTTGTTGGACTCGAACGAATATAAGCAAAGGTGCCAATGGCACGTTTGCAGTCGCCCAGTAGCGAGCCCGTCTTAAGATTGTCCTAACAGGTTTGGATTTTTTGTATTTCGGTAAGTAAAGGGGGATAATAAGTAGATGGCATACCATCTCATTAGTATAGGTATTTCTACGTACTCAAATGCGGGGAATAATTTAAGTTATCCTGAAGATGATGCAAGTGAGATTAGCGGGATATTACGACACAGTTTAGGGACCGACCTCACGTTAGATATGCTACTACGCAATAACGAAGCTTCCCAGATTGGCATTCGCACCGCCCTGAATACACCTGCCCTTAAGACCGCATCAAACGAAGACACGCTTATTTTATTCTACTCGGGACATGGTGATATTGGCAGGAACTCAAAGGATGAAAACGAAGCTTATCTTGCGCCCTACGATGTGGCAGGCGATATTGCAATATCCGGAATATCTACCACAGAAGTAAAAGACATCCTGGACTCCTACAGGCATGGGAAGAAAATTGTATTGCTGGACTGTTGTTATAGTGGGGGCGCAAACGCAAAGAGTATCTCACGGATCAAGCATAAAGATCTTAGCGCCCTAAAGGCTTTTCAGAATCAAACTTTTGCTGAAGGCACATTTGTTTTTACCGCATGTAAAGAAGATGAGACTGCCATAGAGGTGTCAGACTTAAAGCACGGTCTATTTACATACTATCTAATAGAAGAGCTAATTAAAGATAGGCAGCAGCCTGATATTCCCCTTAGCGATATTCATCATCCTGTTAATAGTGCAGTCGAGACTGCAGCGAAGAAATATCACCATACCCAGACGCCAACGCTTCAGCATAATTCCAAGGGCAGTATGACAATTCCTAAGCTGAGTAGGCCTGTGGCTCTTCGGCCAGAAATCATTAAGGTACCGACGCTGCCGAGCGAAGTTGCACCAGTAGTATCTACGCCAAAGATTGATATAACGGATAAAAAAGCACAGGAACTTGTCGATCATACCCTGCAATTGGTAGGCGTCGCTTCACTTACCAAGCTGAATACGATCTCATTCAGATCACATCTAAATAAGGTGCTGAAAATAGTAAAGGACGCACACGAAGAAGTGCCGAAGCAGGCTCAGAATCTCGAGGATCTTGCAGAATATATATCGCTACTTGAGGGCAAAGCGTACCAATTATTCGTTACGGCCGCCGCGGTTGGTGTAGCGGCAGACGAGGTCATTCAGAAAGTTTTTGCCGATGAAGTTGCTGACATCCTTCTTTGGAAGTATGGCAAGGCTGGTCTAGTAGCGGCCATAGAGACATCTGACGTGATTTTCCTTTTAGTTCTATATATCCTGCTAATCTGTAGTATATACACAGGCGACTTTGGCTCAGTATCAAAGATACTTAGAACTGAGATTACGGACTGGAACAGCAGAGATCGTTATATAAAGGTGGTTGAGGAGTATGGCATTCACTTTGCTGATGCGCTTGGTGGCAATGCGCAAACCGTGCTCAAACATGTTCTTGATCTCCTAAAGGAACAGAAATGGCTACAGGAGTTGCTTGGTGTTGATGAGGAAAAACTTACAGGCCTCATACTTCAGGCAAATATGTGTGCGGTAGTTGCAACTATACACGCGGGAGGGCATGCATACGCAGCCTACAATGACCACGACGTCACTAGTCTTAATAAGCTAGTACATCAGATTAGAACTGAAGCTCAGATACAGTCTGAGCTTGGTGTCATGCTTGGCGTTCAGGCATCAGATGTACCCCAGACATTTGCTAGTGCCGTTGACAATCTCAATAAAAATGGCAACGGTCGATGGTGGTACATACTTAAGCCCACTGCATTCCTAAGCGACTGATTTAAACGAAATCCGTATGCTCAACGACCCATTTGTGTACTCGTGGCTGAACCCAAAATCCGTAAATGCCAGCCGTAACAATGCAGAGCAGAAGCCATTTTACCCAGTGACCGAATAGGCCTATGCCGGTGCCGGTAAACCGTAGTTGTCGGCCATCAACAAAAGTGTGTTTTGTAATCCAGCGCTGCTTTAAGACAAGCGCGTATGGATACGCGAAGCCCAATGTACAGACTGTTATAAGAAATGCCAGAACAGATGTGCCTAGAAAGGTACCTGCCCCACCGTCGAAAACGAAGTTCTTAGACTTTGCCATGTTGTTCCCCGATACGTTATAGCTGCAATGTACCATGCATATACCCGCGTAGCAATTAAATAAACCTTACTCTGCTATCATAACCATATGAACAGCACTCTGCTCACTCCATGGGATACTATTGAAGCATCCTTGCAGACACTTGCTCCAACTTCTGGCGGCTACACGACCGCCCAGAGGGGTATTATCACGTCGTCCGACAGTCAGAGGCTCTTTGTCAAAATTGGCCACGATGACCTAACCAAAGAGTGGGCGCACAAAGAAATACTGGTGTACCGCTTCTTGCAAAAGCACGCCTACCCTTTTGTCCCAAAACTTGTAGCCGTAAACAGTGACGAAACCGCATTCGCCCTAGAACCGCTCCAAGACACCTGGGACTGGTCTGATACTTGGACTACAGAGCGCCTCGATAAAACACTTGAGGCCATGGATGCTCTGGCGGTGATTATACCCGATGGTCATGACTGCGCCCTCTTCGAAAAGTCTTTCGTGAGCGAAACGGCAGATGGCTGGCGTCCTCTGGCCGATGACACCGAGCTACAAGGTATACTGCGTACCAAACTGGTTGCCGCAGGCCGCCAAGACCTCGTGGACACTATCAACTTTGGTGAACACGCTCAGCGAAGTTCGGAGTTTATGTTTGAGCGTACGGCTCTGGTGCACAACGATGTTCGTGCCGACAACTGTGCCTGGAATAAAGCGCAACAAACAGTAAAACTTATCGATTGGAATTGGACACAGCTCGGCGATAGGCGCACCGACGTCGGCGCGCTCTTGGTTCATGTTCACAAAACGGGCTTCGACATTACGAATTACATACACAGACTGGACAAGGAAGCGCTCCACTGGCTTGCTGGCTTTTGGTTTAGATCAGCAAGCCAGCCACTACTAGAAGGTGGTTCAGAGCGTGCCGCATTGCGCGACTACCAACTTGCCTCAGGCGTCACGGCCTTTGATCTTGCCCAACAAATATAGTAGACGGCGCATCTATGATTTTTTGAATACTTGTTGTACAATACGCATCAACCACTCCTATGATGCGACCAATTAAACATTTCTACCGAACATATAGCGACCACAAGCTCTTTATTTTGGCATCCTTTGTACTATTTTGGCCGCTAGCAGTTTATCTAATATGGCGTCATCATACATGGAGTATCAAGGTGAGAGGAACGATTACGGCTGTGTTCGTAGGTTTTACGTTATTGATCGGCGTAGTTGTTTACAACGCACCACCCTCCCTATCACTATCAGATAATTCGATCGCCACTGGATACAGAACCGATGATGATTTCGTTGTTATTGCTGGGGACATTTCGACGTTCCACAGCCCTAAGTTGTTAATTAACGGTAAGCAAGTGTCTGCCGATGCATCTGGGAATTTTAGTTATCGGCTAACGCTAGGTGAAGGTGATACGGACGTCACTATCGTCGCCAAATCAGAAAAAGGCGATGACACACAACACTTCAAAGTCCACCGAACAACCGCATCAGAGTTTGCTGAACGCAAAAAGATAGCCGCAGAACGTAAAAAGGCTGTCGAGGAGAAAGCGGCAAAGGCCAAGGCAGCAGCCAAAGCCGCGGCAGAGCAGAAAGCCATAGCCGCCAAAGCGAAAGCTGAGAAAGCCAAGGCGGATGCAATCAAGGCCCTGCCTGTTTGTGATGGTACGAAGGTTAAGTCTAGCTGCAAAGCAGATGGCGGGGTTTATAAAGTATACGTATTCCACCCTGGTGTTGCAGCCAAGACGCATCAAGAAACAGAAATTACCTACAGAGAAGAAGTTACTGGTTACTGCACCCTCTGCGTTGATGGCACGTACTCTCCAACTTGTGCTACTGGTCGAGGCGCCTGTTCGTGGCATGGTGGTGTCGCCCAATGGAACACGCCTAGAAAAAGCAGTGTGCCAGTATATGACAGCAAACTAGTCGTCGATGCACCCGCCAAGGAAGCGTACTACGACAAAGTCCTAGATAGTCAGTTTTAATAGTTACTCTGTGATGTCCTGCATGTAGCAATTAAATAAACCTTACTTTGCTACTATAAAACCATGAAGGGCTACCCAAAAAGTCGAGATAACTGAAATGAGAAGGCCTCGTAACTATAATGCTGGCGTTCTGGTAGAAGGTAGTAGTACGGCATACGGCTATGGTGATGACTCCCTTGGCTTGGGATACTCCAGTAGAATCGCCAAACACCTACTCCCCTACATTCATACGCTATTGGAGCTTGACGAACCGCTCGACTATGCAGCTCAATCATTCTGTTAAGAGTTCGAACTTCCAAGGTGAAACTGGTATCATGAAAACTATGAGTAACTACCAGCCAGGAATCGCCTACGAACGAACACCAGAAGAATATGCTGACTCCTTTTTAAGCTGGGCCCGCGAGGATAGAGCCTTCTTTGCGTCTGGTGCATGCCACATCTTGGCCGACATGTTTATGCAGCTTCACTACGGCCAAGGTTTTGAGTGCGTCCACATTCGTCCGCACGGTAACATGCCCGGCAACCACGTGTATGTTACCGATGGTATATGGGCATTTGATTTTAACGGCTGGACCAAAGAGGCTGAGCTGCTCGAGGCCTACGAAAATGCCTACGTCGCCAAACACCCAGGTTGGAAATATGACAAAGTCATCATTAAGGACGACCTCGAAACGTTTTGTAGGAACAATAACCATCGCTTACCATGGCAATTCCCATATCTACCCTGGGAGCGGGCTTACAAATATATCAAGCAATTTGGTGATACACCGGAATAGGACGGGATGGCGCAATAATATGTATGGACGTATGTTGCCCAAAACGGACTGATTTTTGCTATTATTAACAGATATGAAAGCCCAAAAAGCATCTCGTGCGCCAATCGGTGCCAGCCTGATAGTACTGTCATCAGTCTTTTACGCCACATATGGCGTTTGGACAAAGCTGATGGGTAACTTTTTTGGCAGCTTTACGGCTAGTGCTCTACGTTGCGTGTTAGTATTGGGTGGTTTAATTGTTGTCGCCATCGTGCGTCAAGAGCTGCAGAAGATTAACTGGCGTCGTGACTGTAAATGGTTAGTAACGATGATTATCTCATCGATTTTCGTGTCGGCACCACTATATTATGCAGTCTTAAATGCCGGTATCGGTATAAGCCTCGCAATTGCTTATATCGGGATCGTCATTGGCATGTTCGTATTTGGCTGGCTGTTTGAAGGCGAGCGGTTTACTAGAGAAAAGTTAGTAGCGACGACACTAGGCGTATTCGGCATCATACTAGTATTTTCGCCAAGCATTAAACTGGGTGGATGGCTGGCACTGGCCGGTGCGTTAGTAGCCGGACTAGCAACGGCTGCCAACATGGCGACAACTAAAAAAGTGCCCTATAACGGTTCACAATCTGCCATCTTAGTATGGGGGTCTGGCGTAATTGCAAATGTACCGCTAGTCTTCTTGCTTGGCGAACCCCTGCCCTCTGTAGGTTGGCACGCCCAATGGGGTTACTTATTATTATTTGCTGTCGCGTCTTTGGTTGCTTCGTGGACATTTATCAAAGGCCTAAAGCTCGTTGAGGCAGGTGCAGCTGGAATCTTAGGCTTGTTGGAAGTTGTCTTTGGTGTGCTATTCGGCGTCCTTTTCTTTCACGAACGCCCTAGCCTAGTGGTTCTGGTTGGAATTACGAGTATTGTTGCCGCTGCAGCCATACCGTACTTGCAGCATTACAATGCTCGAAAAGGTACCTTGGATTAGCTTGGGCCTTGGTCTCCATCAAATGTGATGCATCTATTAAGATTGGCAACCTAGACGCTACTCGAACGAGTCCTGTCCTGCTTACTGTGCGATGCTCCAACCCAATCTGTTATGATGTATCCATATGAACGAACCCTGTTTTTACCGCGTTAGTGTCAAAGGAATCGTTATTGACGACAAAGACCGTATCCTCCTCGCTGGCGAAAGTGATGGAACTTGGGACATGCTCGGCGGTGGGCTCGACCATGGGGAAGATCCAATCGCCTGCTTGAGGCGCGAAATTCAGGAAGAAACTGGCCTGATCGTCACTAAAATCTGGCCTGAGCCCAAGTATTTCATCACGGCGCACAAACCCGCAAGCGGCATCTACATTGCTAACGTCGTGTACCAAGTTGAACTTGAAAACCTTAATTTTACACCGTCTGATGAATGCCAGGATCTGCGGTTCTTTAGCGCAGAAGAAATTCGGAACCTACAGCTACCACCAAACATGCAAAAACTAATGCAGGAGTTATAATGCACGCCTACCTCATCATTCTTGAAGTCTCGCCGCTTAAAATAGGCAGTACGTACGATATGCTGCCCCTGCACTGTACACTGGTGCTTTGGTTTTGGCTCAAGCAAGAGCCAGAAGAAGTGGTCGAAAAACTCGAAGCCTCGCTGAAAGACTCTATAGCCGTAGTACTAAAAGCGGGTGCCGAACAAGTCTTTGCTGGCAAAAACAAACATGGTGAGTTAGTACCAGTCACTGTGAATGACATTGAACTAACTCCGGAGCTACGAAAACTCCATGAACAAGTTTGTGCGGTGCTCAAAAGCATGGATGTGCACTATTCCGCGCCGCAATACGTGCAGGACGGCTTCCACCCACATGTTACCCATCAAAAAGATGGCCAGCTATTGCCCGGTGAGGTTCGCAAATCCACAAAATTATATTTGGTGGAGGCTGCCGCCCCAGAATATGGAAATGACCGCACAGTACGGGCCAGCATAGAGCTAGGCTAACTATGGACTACAAATATTTCGGCCTCATTTCTATTATGCTCCTGTTTATGGGCCTCTGGTTTGTAATCTGGCGATGGCCACAAGGCAGACACATGACGTTTAGTCAGCATGTTGCACAGCACAGAAGTGCTACGATCTATTATTTCTTTTTGTTCGCGATAACATTACCGCTACTCAACATATTCTTCATCAAGTGGTTTACGCCCACGTTTGATCTGTCGATTTGGTTTAACGTATTCGCTATAGCCGCATCAATATCTCAAATAGCCTGTACGGCAGTGCCTGAGGTTTCGGGCTGGCGTACAAAGTGGCATCAAGCACTGGCTGGGGTATCGGCTTTGCTACTTCTGCCGTTGCCGATTATTTTGGCTTTCTCCTCAAATGTAGCGGTCGCAGGCCGATTGCTTGCAATCATTGCTTTAATCGCTATGATGAGTGTTATCGCTTTCGCGGCTTGCGTAAAAGGCAAACATACGAAACTTCTCATTGCACAGGTCGCGTATTTCGTGGCGTTTTTCATTCCCATACTTTTCATCAGCTATCTATGATGGAGTCCTTACCATACACTGCCGACTTTTTAGCCACCGAACCTTCGATGCATGAAATATTTGCGATTGCTCTCGAAGAACGCCAACGTTTAGAGCGGGCATGGTCTCACGAGACCGCTCATCATTCAGTGGTACATCAAGACGGAGAGCCTATTTCTCGAGGCCAGTGCGGTGTTTCTAGCGTTTGGCTGACTCGCCAGTTATTAGAAAGAGGTTATCAGGCGCGAGTGGCTGAAGGCACGATCGAGACGGATGATTTGCATGAAGGATTTGTATGGGTTCAGGTCGAAAGGTCTCACACAGAACCACTTGTCGTTGACATTACCTCGGATCAGTTCGGCTCCCTTCATGGCAACCGCGTGCATGTTGGCCAGTATAGCAGTGGACCAGGTACTATTGGTTCCTATGTGTTGTCTGAGCTTTTTGATCCCTATGCCAATACCCATCGGAAGCTAATGCGCAGATACGCTTTGCTTGAGCAAAATGTTAGAGCTACCCATTCTCCGCTGGTGGGTAGAATTGGTCGGATACTTGGTTTAAAAGTATAATTGCACGCATGTCTAAAGGTTCAGTTGTTTTTGAAAGAGAATACGGCGTCCGTCATATTGCGACACCTGGGGGTGATACCGTAACGGCCGTGTCTCAATCCGATTGGGAAAGTTTTACTTATGCGCTCAATGGCCTTGGTCAAGAAGGCGCCGGAGCGTTTATAACAAGCCCCGAACTCATAACGTCGGCTGACGTGGATCTTGCAGTAATCTCTGAACAACAGGAGCTTATTGAAGATCGTATCGCTGAAGCGAAAGGCCTAACGCGTCAATTGCCAGAGTCCATGCTTCTGTTGGGATCCGTCGCTTTTGATCAAACAGTAGAAAAGCCACGCAACGCAGTGCTATTTTTTCAGGATGGAGCTGAAGTAGGCAGAACCTACAAGAAAAACCCGATCGGAAAGTATGAGCGTGAATTTCTACACGATACTGCAGGTCCAGATGATGTCGTCAGGCCAGTACGCAATATTCTTAATATAATTTGTTCCGATTTGGTGAGCCCTCCACCCATTAAGAATGAAGTCGACACGTTGTTGGTGAGCGCCTGCTGGGGAACTCCTGCGGGTTATCCCGGCGTTGTTGCCAGCCCGGACCATCGTCATCTTGAATTTATCCAATATCTTACAGATGACCTATTTGAACAAAATGCTAACCTATCTACAATAGTCATGACAGATCGAGCCCCAGAGGGTAACTCAATGGTAGGGCCATTTAACTTTGTGGCTACCCGCTAAGCTTTATTTCTCTGGACTGGCACAGGATGAGAGCGAGTCCTGTCTTCTCTTGTGCGGACTCTATTTGTTAGCTACTCGTAGTGCTGCCGGGCGCTTACCTAATTCAACACCAGCTTGCTTAAGTGTATCTTCGGCATAGCGTGTCGCATTGCTGGACTGTTGTATGCCTTGAATGACGCTGTCCGCTTTTTTACCAAATAGCCGCTCTGCTGTTGTGTCGAGGACTGCGTCAAAGGTGCCAAACGGCGCATCTCTAAGATCTTTGTAAAGGCCGGGGCTCAAATGGTTAACCTGCTGGGCAAATGTGCGGAGGCCTGCTATAGAGAGCCGAGCTTGTATGAGAGTATCGAGAATTTCAGGATTCTTTTCGGCCAGTAATTCAAGCGTAACGCCTGCATACGCCCAGTGCCCAAAACGTTGTTCGCCATCTACCGTCCGGATATAACGTGCAGGCAGTTGATCTACGCCAGATTCAGCCTCTCGGTCTGTGACGGTGCTGTACATGCCTCGCATTAGATCACTAAAGCCTTCTTCTAAGAAGGAATGATTCCCTTGCGTGAAACCTGACCGTACTGAGGTTATGTCACAGACCGCAGCGCCTATCACTTTAACCGTGTATACTCGTATTCCGGTACCGTGCGCGTATTCATGGACTACGACATCGTCCCTGTCTGCCGCTTTTGGTCCGAGTTTAAGAGTATCCGTTGACCGGTCATAGTAGGCTAATGTGTTACCCGTTTCTCTGTATTGGTTTTTAGGAATTGTCGCTATAGCTTCTACTGGAGCTAAGGGCAATCCGAAAGCCTGCACGAATTTGCGTGGTTGCTCCGCATCAATGTAGGCCATAGAATCTGCTTGACTTAAGATGCTCTCGCGTTCTGACTTTAAATATGCATCAAGAGTACTTGTGAGCTCGCCACGATCTGAGGAATCTTCGAGAAAGATTTGTGCTTCTGAGTCGTAGCTGTCGTAGAAGTGTCTATTTGAAGCGAAATCGGGTGACTCATGGTAAGCCATAATTAAGAAATTATAACACTTTTATATAATTAATGCAAACATCCTGCTTTCTGTCAAGCCCCGTCTCCCTGCTTCGGACTAGAAGATGACCTCCATTTCGCTCTGCAAGATAACTGAAGTGTCGTTGATAATAGCGTTTATGAGCTTGCCGGTTGGCTGGATAATAGACTGAGCGCCCGTGACACGGCTAACCGCGATGGTGCCAGATCCGCACGACTCCTCGTAGAAGAAGGTGTCGATGGCACGAACCCAGACAATCGGGTGCATCGTGATGGAATCGCCTAAGCGCTCAAACCACACCACGCCCACGGCGTCGCGTGTGTCGAGGTCGAATTGCGTCATGATGGCGCGGTGTGCGGCCTTGTACGTTGATGGGTCGGGCGGAAAGGCCCCTTCGACTACAACGTGGACGATGCCGCCAAGGTCGACGATATTGGCTACCTGCCCATTGTTGAGCGTGACGTGTTTGACGTTGGTGAGCATACCCGGAAACTCGCAGCGAACATCATAAGACGTGGCACCCTTCTTGACGACCTTAGCGTGGACTGTGCCTTCGAAGCCAGAGACTGTGAACGACAGGTTGTTTTGGTCAAAGTGCTCTGCTAACAGCAGTGCTGCAGCACGACTGGCGTTGCCGCAGAACTCGCCACCAGCCATCTCGAAGTGGCGGTCACTCAAAACCAAGAAGCCTGCTTGTTCAGCACCGTCTTGCATCATGCTCTCGCCCAATGCTTTACCGTCACGCTCGTATTGAGTGCGGCTAAGGGGCTTTTCGATGATCCGGATGGCAGTTCCATTGCCGCCAGCGGCCGTAATCAGAGTTCTGCGCCCCTCCATGTCAGCAGTACCAAAGAGTGCTTCTTTCTTTCCGTTAAAGGCTGCCCATTCCCTGTCGCCATATGAAAAGTGCCACCATTCACCGTAGAATGGCGTAAAACCCTGACCAACCATAAGGTCGTGCAAAAGCAAGCGATTACTAAATTGTTCCCGAGTAACACCCGGGTCAAACGTATGAATAAGCATGGGGTCGCTGTAGTCGGCAATATCCGTTCCCATATCGAGCTCTTCACCGGACGCATCAACGATAGTAATATCTACGGCTGCACCTGCAGGGTGCCCGCCCACGTCCGGAACCGCTACGAAATTGTGGGTGTATCGCTCCAGATCGTCCCCAGCAAGCTCGGGTGATTCAGCTAAAATCTCCGCTTGTCGTTTTGAGAAATAAGCTTGTTGCACCGCTGGGTGGCGATAGCCATAAACGACTTTAAGGCGTAGATCAGACGCAGCGAGCTCCGCGTTTACGTTGCCGAGTTTTTGCGCTAATGAGTCACGTACATATATAACGTCACCGGTGTACTGGCGCATGTCGTCTTTGTTGTATTCCGCGACGATTCGTCGATCGTACGTACGCACGTCAA
>CAZBLZ010000031.1:7063-11443 GCA_964493045.1 uncultured Candidatus Saccharibacteria bacterium | reverse complement strand
GACCTTAGCGAGAGCGTTTGGGCGCTAGGAATCGTTACGGGCAACAACAAACAGAAGCTTCAGACGGTCGATAAAGACGGCATGGAGCGAATCTTCACAGGCAAAGAGATCGAGCCTTATACGCTCAAGGCGGCTCGGTACTTCATAGACTATGATAGGTTAAAGTTGCAGCAAGTCGCGAAAGAAGAGATTTACCGTGCGAAAGAGAAACTGGTATACAAGTTTATCTCGAAGAAATTGACTTTTGCAGTTGATGAATCGAAGAGCCTCTTTCTTAATAGCGCCAACGTACTAATACCTAATATTCCGAACATGTCCGTCAAGACAGTTGCTGCCCTTTTGAATTCAGAGTTATATCAGTATCTCTATATCAAAATGTTCAGAGAAATAAAAATCCTGAAGGGTAATCTGCTACAGCTACCCTTCCCTGAGATTGATACGAAGACAGACATGCTCATGAGTGGTCTGGTCAGTAGAGTTATTAGCAGAGAGGACTCGTGCAGAAATGAGCTACAAGAAATCGTCTTTAATCTTTTTGATATAAATGAGACTGAGATGAGACACATTAGGAAGGAACTACATGGACCAGCTAATTGAAGAACTCAAGCACGATATTGAAAAGCTAAAGGCGAAATGCGGCGACAAGTACGACTTAAGTGAAGAGTCGCTAAATAGTCTCTACTCGGTATATCCATTCAATACATTCGAATATATCGTTAGCCATTTGATCGCCGAAGATATACTTACTCTAGATCGATATCTGGACATACGTAATGCATACCTGGAAAAGAATAAGTACCTATATATCTTTGAGATTACTGCACCTAGAACGTTTGGTGAAACATGGGCGCAAAGACACCTGAACGAACTGGTCCCTGAACTTAAAAGGCCATCGCGTGATTATCACAGTGAGTATTCCGGTGAATATGACTTTTGGTATGAAGGGGTACGTATTGAAGTGAAAGCATCACGTGCGGTCAAAAGGTCTAGCGGTGATTCTCTGATAAATAAAGCATTGGCTAGTGATTCTTCTTCGGGTTTTGATATGAATTTTCAACAGATTAAGCCACGGTACTGTGATGTCTTTGTGTGGATTGGAGTCTGGCGTGATGTAATACGCTACTGGGTGCTGTCTAGCCATGATATTGAAACCAGTAAATACTATTCAGCGGGCCAACACAGAGGCAATGTCGGCGAGGGTCAACTTTGGATTAAGGATAGTAATATCCACGAGTTCGAGACGTATCTTGCGGGCCCTAGAGACATCCTAGAAAAGATACAAGAAAAAGCACTGGAGCAGAAGCAATATGCAGCCGGCTAGTCTGCATTAAGACTGGTTCAATGTCTCATAGACCATGTGCATGTATGTGTCGCTCGCATCCTTTATCTGTTGAAGAAAAGCATCACGATCAAGCCATGCGAATGATGAGTGTTCCCAACTTAGGGCTACCTCGGGCCTTTTATTCAGCCTGGTAATGAAAAGTGAGTAGTGCGTGCCGTGGTTGGAATAGTCAGTACCTGAGTAAACTTCTTGAACATTATTCTTGTCGATAGCTATACCAGCTTCTTCTTGTACTTCACGTAGCATTGTTTCTAAGGAAGATTCTCCTTCTTCTAAGGTTCCACCCGGGAGGTCTGGATCATCACCGAAGTTTGGATGATTGTCCCTGCGTAGTAACAAGTATTGATTATTCTCATCGGTGATAATTAGTTTTGCTACTCGTTTCATTGTTCACCTATGCTAATTGTTTTAAGAATTTTGCGCTGGTATGGGTCGCCGTCCGGAAACATATCAATAACTGTCAGAGCATTGAAAACTACCTCATCACCCTCATGTAGTCGAGCATGTTTCTGAACGGTTGCATGAGGCAAAAAACCCTCTCTGGCAAAGTGTGGATCGTTTAGCTCAAGACCTCCCTTTTCAGGCAACTCGATGATGTCATAGTGTAATTTCAGTAGGCTATCCGTTTTTTCGATCAGACTCACTGGTGTTTGTCTTTCGGGGCCTAGAAACTGATCGCCTTTTACTTTAGAATTGGCTCCCGTGTGTTTGGCTAACATGTTCTCTAGTTGTTCGATCATCGTAGGCACGTCCCAATCTACTGCAAACGTATCTACTATTGTCGCGTGCAATGGCCAGTTATCTGACGCGAACTGTGTACCCTCGGAGATGTCTTCGAAGAGCTGGATGATAGTATACTTCTGGGTAAAGTTCTGCGCAGTCTTCATAGCTGATCCTCGTCTATGAGTGGGGTAATATCCACGATTACTTCTTCGTATGGATGTGCGGCTTTAAGTGCTGCAATGACCCGTTTGGCGATAGTACGCGAACAGACAACTTCTATTTGTTCTTCTTCGACTGCTGTAAGTTCATTTGCCTTCCCGATGTATGGATTGGCGTTCTCTGTCGGTTTGAATCTACCAGTTCCCTTGCTTGAAAAACTACAGAATGAATATTCTCCAATAACTCCTGAGCCAGCCCTACCGAGCGCATCTCGAATCTGGTCGGCATTTTCCGCTGGGGCTGTCGTGCTAATTTTAACCCGTTTAAAATCCATGTAGGCAGCATATCATGGCATTGCTACTTATGACTTGGGCTATTTTAGGTGCGGTTGAACTAGGACCCTATGGGGTATCATCACTATGCTTCAGTTGTCGCTTCCATAGTCGAGCGTAGATACCATTTTTAGCCAGGAGTTCGTCATGTGTGCCGTCCTCGACGCACTTGCCCTTCTCAATTACTATAATACGATCCATTCCAGATAGCGTACTTAGGCGGTGAGCTATCACGATCGCTGTTCTGCCTTTTAGCACGTCTGCAAAAGAGTCTTTTATAATCTGTTCACTCTCGCTATCAAGTGCGCTGGTAGCCTCATCGAGAAGCATGATGGGAGAGTGTTGTAGGACGGCCCTTGCGATAGCTATACGCTGCTTCTGTCCGCCGCTTAGCTTAACGCCTCGTTCTCCCACAATACTGTCCAAGCCTTCCGATAGTTGAGTAACGAACTTTAGGGCGTGCGCCGCACTTAACGCTTCACGTATTTCTTCGTCGGTAGCATCAGGCTTAGAAAGCAATATGTTATCGCGGACGCTAGCATGAAATAGGAGCGGCTCCTGGGGGACATAGGCGATATGTTTACGTACGTCAGTCTGTTTAAGGTCGCGTATATCAATGTCATCAATACATATTCGACCTTCGTCAACATCATTGAAGCGCAGGAGTAGCTTAGCGAGTGTGCTTTTCCCAGCACCACTCAGACCTACTACGCCTACTTTCTGCCCTGCTGGTATGGTGAGCGAGAAGTCCGTAAATACTGATCGTGGATCGCTTGATTTATTGTAGGCAAACGAAATAGTATCGAAGCTGACTTGACCACGAACATTCTTAAGTTCTTTTGGCTTCAGTGGGTCATTGATGATGTTTTGACGATTAAGAATCTCGAACGCTGGAATGATTTTATCAACAAGATCATCATGTTCATCTAAATCATCAGACAATTGGTATATGCCGGTAAGAATAGTGGCCGTATAGGTCACGACTAGGACGGCTGATGTAATGTCGATAAAGCCGCCGCTCATGCGGTGGACGGTAAGCCACAACAATACTAAAAAGAATGTGACTGATATAGCCTCTCGAAATGACACGAGTTTCGCCTGTGTCTTATAGCGTTCATAGAAAAGCTGGCCTTCCTCTTCGGAACCACGCCTCACCTGTTTCACGCGTGCCTCTTCTTGTGCGGTGGCTTTCACCACTAGAATGTTAGAGACGATGTCAGCCATGCGTCCGGAGTTACGCTTATATACTTCCCTCGCACGCGTACGGGGCTCTGTAATGGCGTGCGAAGCCCACAGTAGGTAGATGGCTTGTGTAAGACTTAACGCTAGCGCTACGAGCCCGAGCCATATGTCTAGATAGAGAATGACACACAATGGGAAAACAATACTGAGGACGGCGTTTAGATAGCGGTCGCGTAGTGCTCTCATTAGTTGCATACAACTATCTACATATTGTCTAGTAGCGGTGGTTAGATAGCCGGCTAAATTAGAGTGGAAGTAGTCCAGATCTGCTGACACGAGGCGTGAGAAATAATCGCCGGTAATTTGACGGTATGCTTTGTTCTCACCGAGCATGCCAATATATTTAATGAGCGGCGTGAGTATGCCTAGAAGCAAAGAGAAACTGGCATACAGGAATACTGATTGTTGTGCGGCGTCAAAGTTTTTCTTAGATAGATTAGCAATGATTAAGCTAATGGCGACCGGAAGAACTATAAGTTTGCAAATTCTAGCGGCAAGTTGCAATACGAAAGAAATGCGTACTGTCCAAAATTGACCGTACGTATGCCATAGGTGACCGTAGACCAGTTTGTATTTGCTGAA
>CAZBLZ010000031.1:0-6963 GCA_964493045.1 uncultured Candidatus Saccharibacteria bacterium | reverse complement strand
AAAATTGACCGTACGTATGCCATAGGTGACCGTAGACCAGTTTGTATTTGCTGAAGCCCTGGAACATTTGATCATACTACCATTTATTCGGCTAGTGAGGTAGATCGGGTTCAGTGTATATATTTGCTTGAGCCTTTTTATTGGCCTGACTTTCAGCGTGTTATGATACTTAGGAAAAGTAAACTCAAATTAAATATCAGTAGTGGGCAATAGAACCAAAACAAACACCACAAATCTTCCACCATTATTAATAATGTGGGGCATTTTAGGATGGCGAAGTAATCGGCGTTTGCAGCTGCCGAAGCGGCTGCAAATCATAATTGGCAGCTCTCTCATGCTTATTATTCTGACGGTGACCAGCTCAGTAGCTATACTGCATGCTGCGTCCGATAGTCCACGCATGGGAACTGTTACGTATACAAAATCTATGTACAAAGTCGCCGATGCTCTCTCTACACGTCCGACGAGTATGTTGGTTGGTGGCAAGGGTATGCTCAAGGTATTGCGCCCAACGCTTAGTAGTAAGCGCCCGACCTTCGTGCTTGATAGCTGCCCCTCTGTGAATGATATTGTTGTTAAGCAACTACAGAAGCGTAGTATTGCTGTCCTAGTAAATATAGATAACGCGCAGGGTGATCACCAGTGCACGCTTGCTCAGATCGTAGCAGCCTACGGTAGGCCTAATGCGAGCACTACACTCACAGGTAGTTTGGCGGATCCAAAACAGGTACTACTTTTCTATGATAACGGCCCTCAACTGTCTGGTCCTATAAAACCGATATCACCACCGCAAGCTCCAGCAACGGTTGTTCCCACGACGCTATCTACACTTCCAGCTCCAACTTGTACGGGCAAAACCTCCCTGAGCTTTGTGGCTCATGAAGACGACGACCTGTTATTTATGAATCCAGACCATCTACACGTATTGCATAGCGGAGGTTGTCTGCGAACGGTGTATCTGACTGCAGGTGATGATGGCCTGCGGAGTACCTATTGGTTAGGGAGACAAAAGGGCGCTGAAGCAGCCTATGACTCTATGGCAGGTCACGGACCATCTTTATGGCTTGAGCGTTATATATTGGTAAGTGGTCATGAGTATATCAAAATGGCGTCTCCGCGTAGCAACCCGAAAGTTACTCTTATATTTGTGAGTTTGCCCGATGGGAATGTATCTGGTTCAGGATTTTTACGAACACACTATCAGAGTCTGGCTAAGCTTGCGAACGGTGCTATCGGCGGTATGGACACTGTCGATGGACAATCTCACTATTCTAAGAATGATCTGACGAATCTTCTAGTGAGGCTTATGCAGTTGTATCGCCCAGACGAAATCGACACCCAGACGCCGATAAATGCCAGTACTACAGCACAAGAGCATAGTGACCATACGACGACTGGCCAGTTCGCTGGTGCCGCCTATGCACTCTACGGGCAGAAAGTGTCGCTCAAATATTACACGGGTTACCCAATAGCTCTATTGCCCCAGAATGTGAGTGGACAAGATTTTACCGACAAAAATGCTGCATTTTATGCCTACGTTCCTCATGACGTACAGACATGTATAAATCCTACAGATTGTTCGCCCACTGGGCCATATGCAACCTGGATGACGCGGCAGTATACCTATACTCCTGGAGATCCTTTGATAACTCCTCCGCCAGCACCATCCATACCTACAACGACCGATCCGACTACTACGGGTACAACGACTACGCCACCAACTAACTAAATGAAAAACGTCTTCGATGAGTAAGATGTTTTTCTATTTGTGTCAGGTCACTCAGCGCGATTGCTCTATTTATGATGGTTTACCGAGGATCGGTGCTTGTTTTATAAACTGGTGTTGCTTAAGGGTTACTAAGGCCGCCTCGGCAACCTCCTCACGGCTGACGTACCACTTGGTTGGTCCGTGTTCACGGAGGCTGAAAGCCGTAGGTTTGGTGTTTTGTAATTTCAGTACACGTAGTACTGTCCAGTCGAGCCCACTTTGCTTTAGGACCTCGACATGACTTACGCCGTCACGTATTCGTGCAGGATCAATCAGGCGTATGCTCAGGTTTAACATACGGTCAACAATGGTGATACGGTCACCTGGGAATCGTACTCCTGTGCCGGTCAAGCTGATAACACGCGTTAACCCTTGCGCTTTCATTGCGGAGACTAGTACTCGCATGCTGTCAGTCTGTACCTGTGGTGGTGAACCTTTGACGTGGCCAATAAAGCTAACGACAGCATCTTGGCCACTGATAAGATTTACGAGATCTGCTTCGCTGGTGGCGTTGCAGTGTACTACCGTTAATCGTTTGTGTGGAGTTAAGTTATTTGTGTGGTGAACGCCGGCACGCACGGAATGTCCGGCTGCTAAAGCACGTTCTACGAAGATTTTCCCTGATCGGCCATTAGCGGCGATGACAGCTAGTTTCATTGTTTACTTTAGGCGCTTCAGGTGTCCCATGCCAAATAAAACTAAGATAGCCATAATAACTGCACCCGCCAGGGCGGCAATCGAGGCATAGAGTGCCATCATGCCAAACGTCCAGTAAGCATAGCCGTCACCAAGAAGTAGGCCACGTAAGGTCTCACCTTGGAATAATGTCGCCTTTTGCTGCTGTAGGGTCTGGTTAGTTGGATCTTGCATAGCTAGCGCGCTAACCTCGGAATACGTCTTACCTCCGGCTACCTTTTGCAAATGACGGTTAATAAAGCTATCAGCATATGCTTTGGCCTTAGGGCCGTTATCTACCTGTTGGCCGGCATATTTTTGGATATCAGGAAATTCGCTAGGGCTAAATGATGGACTACCTTTAGGCGGGAAATAGACCTTTTGTTCAGATAATTGAGTACGTACTTCCGATGTTGCGAAATGGTATCCATACCAGGCAAGGCCACTTGCACTGAGCAATATGACTGTTGCCAGTACTCCTAATAAGATAAAAACTCTGTCGATTGCCCTGCGTTCAACTGAAATCATGTATCTGTCCTTTGTGGTTATGCTCTCCTGGTAAGTATACGCTAGAAAAAATAATAGCTAAGTTTGTATGAACAGATACTGTTGTTCTGATTTGTGAACTGAAGGGTATCTTTAGAGCTTTAGGGGCTATTGCTGGTGCTCGCCTTAGCTAAATAATTCACCTTCAGCATAGTTTGTAGCTGCGAGAATATCAATTTTCACAATACGCAGCTTATTCGTTTCTGGGTCATGGCTAACAAGTAGGTTCTGTTTAACATCATCAAATAGCACTAGCTCGCGTGATAACCCACAGGCACCGATTGCCGCAGCATAATGAGACTCACGGTCTTCGGTTGCGGGAATCTCATCTTTTGTAGGAATGCGCCCAATCTCACGAGACATAACGACGACTTGACGAGTTCGAGAATCTCGAGCATCAGGTACGAAGGCGGCATGCAATTGGGGTGCAGCATAATAATGCGGACCTAGTTCCGTAGGTTCGCTTTGAGTGGGGTGTGGAATTCGTTTGAACCCTTCATGCAGGGCCACATTAGCACGTACGGCGCTAAGACCTAAGACTTCATCCCGTGTGGCTCTGTACGCTATCTTGCATACGAGTTCGCCGTCAGCAACTACCGCTCCCCCTTCTTTCATATCCAAAATCTCTGGCTTGCTGAATGCACGGCTACTGTTGGTCGCAATGGCATGAACTTTCTGTAGCAGCTCATCTGGGGTACTCTCCGCGTGATATAGAGTCCCTCGTAGATCAGGTACTTCCGTCTGTCTCCACATCACTGTCCGGTCAGGGGTCATTGGGATACGAGACGACGATGAGTCAAAGACACGTTCTATCATTATGTAATATTATAACATAAATTCTTTCTAAAGTCTAATACGTTCCTACTAGTAGTGTGAATGAGAGTCTGTTGCAGTTCCCAGAAACGACTAGAACTGACCCACAACAGATGAAGTTATAACTAGTATTAAGCAGGACCGTGGGATGCTTAGTTTGTTAAAATAATAATGAAACTAATTATCTACCAAGGGGAATAATCTAAATGACAACTATCAATCCTTACATTAACTTCAACGGGAATGCCGAAGAGGCCTTCAATTTTTACAAATCTGTGTTTGGCGGAGAGTTCGAAACGATTGTACGCATGAAAGATCTAGAAAGCCCCGAGTTCCCTATACCAGAGAACGATGCAAATAAAATTATGCGTATTACTTTGCCGATTGGTGGAAATACTTTAATAGCCAATGATGTTCCTGAAAGTTTAGGTCCAGTAAATGAAAACGAAAACAGGTCTAAAATATCGGTTAGCACGGAAAGTCGCGAGGAAGCTGACAAAATATTCGCTGGACTTACAGTAGGTGGAACTACTGAGATGCCTCTTGGTGATAGCCCATGGGGTACCTATTTCGGGATGTTTAGAGACCAATTTGGTATTGAGTGGACGGTGGAATTCGACTCAAAGAGAGGCGGACGAGCGTAACGGCCAGGAAGGGTCTGGGACCCTGCTCCCAGGCCATGATAGTCGCTAACGCTGAACTGACGAATGGGCCATTCTGGCTCTAGTGACTATAAACAAGAATCACACAATTAAGATTTATCAGTTAATGATATCACCTTGAATGTTTGCTAGTCTATCACGCCAAGACTGCAGTTCTTCTGGCATCAATCTTTTCCATTCGGTTACTTCTTCAATAATTTTCAGTGGCTCGGTGCTCCGATATGAGCGAGTTGGATTACCTGGAAATTTCTTGTTTGTTACATTGGGGTCGTCTTCAAAATCACCAGTAGGTTCAACCATGTATACTCTAGCGGGGCTATCTCCTTGTGCTAATTCTGCCGCCATTCCAGCGCCATCCACAAGTGCTGTAAAGTAAATGTGGTTCATGGTAACTTCTGGCCTATAGTTCGACTGAAAGCCTGCAGTCAATAATTCACCTACTTTGAGATTTGCTTTCGTGCCATGATAAAAGGGTCCCTCATCAGTAATGCGCATAACCTATATCATACCCTAAAACGAAAACAGAGGCATAGTACCTCTATTATTCTTTGACTACTGGCGACAGAGGAAGCTCTAACCGCAACTAAGAAGGATCTGGGTCGTTACACGTTGATGATGGTCCAGCTCGAATTAAAAATGGAGCCTAACGGTACTCTAGTCATCCTTAGCAAATCCTACTTCAAAACTTTGTATCTGATGTGCGTTACAACACTGGTACCACTTATTTCTACTGGTTCAAGTTTTAGATCAGATACTCCTTCAAAAAGTCGAGCACCCCTGCCTACGGTCACAGGAACAATATGCAGCCATAGTTCATCAATAAGGCCTGCGGCCAAATACTGGTTTACCGTATTTGCTCCACCCATAATCTTTACGTTTTGGTCTCCGGCTGCTTTTTTCGCCTTTTCGAGCGCTGATTCAATACCGTCCGTTATGAAATAAAATGTCGTGCCACCTTCCATCTCAATTGGTTCTCGTTCATGGTGGGAGAGTACAAAAACGGGTGCATGATATGGAGGATTATCGCCCCACCATCCTTTCCATTCTGGTTTGTCTCTTCGATCTTTGGGTCCAAACATATTACTACCCATGATGAATGCGCCGGCATCAAGAATCGCGTCAATTTCTTTTTTATGTTTATGTTTTTCTGGTTCGGCGAACATCCAACGATCCAACAAGTCTGAATCAAAGTTATCTCCAAATGGTTTTTCGTAGCTTTGATTAAGGCCAGCTCCGAATCCATCAAGAGATATTGTTAGCCCGGAAGTAACTTTCGACATATCCGAATTATAGCAAAGCGGAAGTTATTTTCGGCTTCAATTTCATACAAAGAAAAAAGAACAAGATCATTGATTTTGTTCTTTTTTCTTTGCTCACCACGATGCGGGAAGTTATAACCGTAATCAAGCAAGATTATTACAAGTGTCTAGGCAAAATTACACTAAACGATATTCGCTTAGCTTTGCCTGTATTATTTCTATGTCCCTTAGATTCTTATCAGACGCAGGCGATGCTGATTTCCACTTCAAGACATCCTCTAAGGAAGCGAAAGCTACCCCTTCGTAAATATCAGCTCGACTCAAAAGTTCGTCCAGTGTCGGATTATAATCACAGAAAGACCATGTATCATGAGCTTCTACGACACCCTTTACTGCGGGGGTGTCATTCGGGCCTTTATTGATTTCTTCCCAACCCAACACCTTTAATTCGGTCTTAAGCTCTTTTGTTACGAGCATGTCTACATCATTAACATCTCTTATTTTATGCAACGCAAGCGGTCCGCTCCCGTAGACAATATAGCTATCTTCGGGCAGCTCTAACTCTTTAACAGTTGTAATAACTTCGTCGAGGTTCATTCAGCGGTCGATTTCATAGAATATTTTTGAACAAGCTTGTCGTACTGTCTTTTGTCAAACTTCACATTCGGGTCAGATTTCGTTAGCTCAACAATATTATCGGCATTGAAGTCTGGCGTATTTATAACCATCATCACTAAATCATGCTCTGGAATCGTAAAATGAGTTGTATTGGGAGGGGTGACGACCACCGAACCCTTTTCTAGCGCGATTTCTTCGCCGCCTACGACCGTTAGGCCCGTGCCCTGAATAACAAAGTAAATTTCAGATTCTCTGTTCTTGTGATAATGAGGGTATGCAACTTTAACATCCCTCATATCACTAATGGCAAATGTTTCACTTCGCTCAGGCAGAGGCGAGGCGGGTTCATATACCGGCCCACATTGGGTAATCTTTGGTGTCACCTCGTCTACAATGGACTGCCAGTCGTTTAGATTATCTAAGTATTGCTTCCAAGCGTTTACTATTTCATCCATGTGTCAATTGTAGCAGTTGCCTGACGTAAATTATGTGGATTAAGTTCTGTTCTCATTAAACTGGATCCATTCTCAAAGCCAAATGAAAAACACCTTCGGCGAGGAAGGTGTCTTTCATTTGGCTCCGGCGACTGGGCTCGAACCAGTGACATTTCGGTTAACAGCCG
>CAZBLZ010000030.1:2192-12584 GCA_964493045.1 uncultured Candidatus Saccharibacteria bacterium | reverse complement strand
TCAGCTTCGGTCTTCAGCTTCATGAAACCAGCCTGCTTATATGTCTTGCTGGTATCGCAAGGGTTTACACGGGTCTCGGTAGCACCGTAATATGCATAGCTAAACGACGGATTACTAGCGCTATTGCCAGGCAATGTCTTGGATGTTTGGCGCAGGAAACTGCCGGTGGCACCCTGCTGTTCGTAGGTGCTCGAAGTGGTTAGGTTGAGGCCTGTTGGGTCGACCGTGGTGCTTTGTGCCAGACCAAGCTCAGGGCTGCTGCCATAGTTAGTGGCGCTAGTGGTGTTACCTAAGGTTGCATCATACGTTTTAGATGAAGTAGTCAAGCTGTAATCAGGCTTTAGGTAGCTGCTCCAATCAGTGGTAGCTGCAAAGCCCCCGCTCTGTTGAATACGAACATTCAATGTGCCGGTACTACCTGTGTTGCGATACGTATCCAAGCGGAAACGTTTTGCTGTAGCGTCATTGATAGTAAAGGTTGTGGAAGTAACAGTACGGTAGCTGCTGTCAGTCCACTGGTCGAGTACAAGTGTGTCATCTACCCATGCACGGACGCCATCGCTTGAATCAGCGGTTATAGTGTACGTGCCGTTCGGTAGTCGCAGCTTACCTGTCGCGCTAAAACCAATGCCCTGTGTTCCCGAGCTGGCTGTAACAGGTGGGTTCGCAAAGTCATAGCTCAATGTCCCGGGGGTTGCCGTATTAACACCGGTAGCGTGTAGTTTAGGTGAGCCTGTCAGTGCCCCGCTCGTGTTGCCTGTTTGTTTTGTGTAGTCAAACCAAGCAACTGCAGGGCCTACGATATTTTCATCGTATGCTGTGTCAGTGCGTGGTACCTGGCTTGCATAACTACTTAGTGGTACCTGGGCGTTCGGATTGGATGTGTCGAACCATGCGGCCGGCGCTGGGCCGTAGCTACTTACCGGACGATCTTCGTCGTCGTACACCGTAGTTGTTTTGAGACCCGTTGGGTCCGTCGTGCTGTATGTCAGGTCTTTAGCATTGTCCCATTGTGTAATCGTACTTAAGTTGGCGATATCCGTGTCCTTGGTTGTTCGGAATAGGCCATCGTATTCGACGCGACGCGTGAAGCCGTTAGGCTCAGTCACGCCCACTACATGTTCTTGCGTAGCACCATAGTAGCTCTTATCTGCGGCGCCAGGCAGGTACTCCATAGCATGTTGTATGCGCGTACCGCCCGTAGAGCCTGCAGGCTCTGTGACATTTGTGGCCCTGCCTAAAATGTCGTAGCTTAGCTGTGTCTTGGTAGTGTCGTCATCTGCACGCACACCAGCGGCAATCGCATCAGTTGCCAGACTGTCACGGATGCTGTTCAGGCGATAGCCAATTGTAACTCCGTTATTCTGCACGGCTTCGTAACGGTAGTCGGTAATTTCATTACCAGGTTTTTGAATGCGAGCAAGCTGACCTTGTATATAGTAGAAGTACGTTGCTCTGCCGTCATTCGTCTTAACGGCACATAGCATACCAGCGGGTGCGGTCGTATCAAACCCTGTTGGTGCGCTTCCACAGTTGCTGTCGCCGCTGTAGTAAACCTGCGCCCAACGACTGGTATCAACAGCATCGGTGATCTGTGTCAGAGCGGCTGGACCGCCGTTTATACTCGAATAGTTGTACTGGAGTGCGGCGGGCTTGCGGTCGTCCACGGGATTTGTCACCGATTTCAGCGTTCCATCGGCATTAAATACGTACGTCCTGCCATCAGTATCCTGCATAGTAAACGTGCCATCAGCATTACGCACCAGTTGACCATCTTCATTTACTGGAGGTACGTAGGCTTTCTTCGTGTCGTCCCACTTGTATTCATGTGTATCACCCGTTGAATCGCTAAGTACTACACTGCTTTGGTTGATCTTTATGTGATCATAGTTTAAGTCTCCGTCTGGGTCGATGCCGAGATTCCACCCGTCGGGCATTACCTGTGCCTTAGGTGACAACCAGGTGGTAGGTACGATCTGCTGGGCGACCGGACCCTGTGCCCATAACTCCATGCTGGCAGGTCCGCCTGCGTCGTAATATTCAATAGTTACAGGAACCGGAGTGTTTGCGGTTAGATTATATGAGCTCCCCCAGCTCGGTGTAGATGGAGCTCCGTGTGATGTCCAGTCGTTGTATACAACCGTGTTACCAGTGCCGAGCATTATCTTGGTCCCGTCATCACTTCTCGCCCCAAAGGTGTAGCTGCCTGTTGTTGGCACAGTGATATAGCCAGACCATCGCACTAAGAAGCTATCGGGACCATTTGGCATTGGTGCGCCGGTACCCCAGTTGAAACTAACGTATGGATCAACACGCTTCATCAATAGTGGATTACCGGACGAAAAGGTATTAGTACCATCAAAGTTACCATAATAACTACCTGTGAGCCCATATTGCTGGGAGGTTGACCGAACGCCGGTCTGTAGCCATTCTTGGGGCACTACTTGGTCTGCTCCGTCTGGAGTTTTGACATACATGTGTGCATAGGCGGGACCTGTTGCCTCTGCGTGTTCAACATGTATAGGAACTACCTGACCTGCATTGAGTGAAATCGTAGAACCGTAACAGATACCCGTGTAACATCCCCCGTTCAAGTAAAGCTGTTGAGAATTTACTGTTACAGCTAGTTTATCGTCATTGTTACCACCGAAAGAATATGTGCCTGTTTGCGGCGCCACGAAATACCCATCCCATGCCGCGTAAGTCCAGTCGTTATTTATCGTTCCGGCAGAAGGCGAACCCGAATCCCAGTTGAAGTCAACGTTCTGATCCACTCGAGTTACGTCAGGAGTTGAAGTAGGCGTGCCACCAGTATAGTTAGCTGCAACATTCCAGTAGCGACCTACGAGACCCTTGCGTGACCTGAGCGGATTATTGTAATCCAAGCTTACGCCTAGGCTCCCGCCAAGTGCCGATGAAGTGTGGCTGCTAGCGCTCGACATAACATTGCCAGTTGCTAGATCTACGCTAACAGGCCCAAGTGAGTCGAATGTCTGAGTTTTATCCTTACCGGTTCGCATGTCGATACGGAATGGCACCGATGTACCCCAGCCACTATATGATCCCGTTATTGGGTCGTAACTACGTGCCTGCACGTAGTATGTTGATCCATCTTGCAAGATATTATCTGGAATTGTCCACTGTGTTGCACCCTGCAATCCTGATGTGACGAGTCCTCCCGATGCACCTGAGCCAGTGCTCACTAACATTTCATATTGGAGTGGAGTGCTGCCATTCGGGTTGTTTGCTGTGTTAACCTTGAACGAAGGCTGTGGATCCACGAATGTTTGGCCGCTCGTGGGGGTTTCGATCGAAGGTGCTGTCGGCGCACCGCCGTAAGTAAAATCAATATAATCGTTGTCTGGGTTGAACTCCTTAAACGAGGAAGTGGTTCCGTCTTCACCCATGACCATCGCCCAGCCACCAAAATCTCCATGGCTGATTAGATAACTATATAAGTTGGTCACATCCATATTGCCTGAAGTACCAATGTTGGCACTGTCCCACACGCCGTCTACGCAGTTAAAGCTATTGAGACATAATGCATGGCCTATCTGGTAGTTATGGGTCGCGGTCGTGCCCGTCCAGTGGCTTACGCCGCCCAGCTGCTCAAGATGTAAGTTGGCGCTGACAAATAATGTACTTGAATTTCTGAATTGATCATATGGTGCAAAGAAAGCACTGCGCCAATATCGTAAGTAGTTATTTGAGTCATACAGTGAACCTGCGTACGTGTTGCATACAGTCCACGAACATGGCGTTGATCCATCGCTTTTGAACGAAACGTAATTAACCCCACCATAACGTGTCCCATAGGTACTACGAAAGACTCCGGGGTCAATCACTGCTGGAAATGCCGAGGGCGGCAAGTTCTTCAAGAAATCTGAATGTATACTCAGGGTGATCGTATTGCCGGTATAGGCTTGCGAAAATGCAGAGGTATCAGTCACAAGGCCGAAGTTATTAAGGATCAGGTTTGCTGGTGCAACACTGAATTGATTATTTAAGGCGCCGTCAATAACATACGGTGGAGCGTTAGGGTCACTTGAGGGATTCTTCTTAAGATTTGCACCAACGAGCTTAAATGAGACGCTGTTTGTCGCATTCTTATTGTTAATTATCACATTCTCTTTTACAGCGGCATTTTGCACGACATATTCAACATCCACACCGCTCCATAGGTTGTAGTAGTGGACTGTTTGCTTACCCTTGTCATCCGTAGTAACAACAGGATCGACTTGATTCGCATCGACGGGACTAAATCCGATTTGGTCGTTACCCTGCTGAATCCGTACCATGCCCTTATCAGAATCACTCGAAGAAAAACGAGCAAGCCAATCATTATTCGCGACAGTGAAATTCTTAGGTGAAGTAAATAAAGACTCAACTTGACCTAATGCCTTACCAAATATATTGCCAGAATCGCCTGCATTTTTGTCTTCGGCGAGAGTAGTATCAATGTTTTTCCATGAGCCATCCTGCTTAAAGAATTGTGGCGCGCCATAATCCCTTTTTGTTATTGTCCCGTCTGCATTAACTGTTTCAGTCGATATAGCAGTTCGCTTATTGAGTAGTTCATGAGGCGTTGTCTTTTCAGGCTTCGATACAGACTTAAGTGGTTCTCCCTGGACGGATGCACTCGAACTCTTGTTATTGGAGTGGAGCATATCTAAAAAGCTTACCGATGAAGGCTGAGCATCTACTGCCGCAGGCTGCGAGGAGGTAACCGCCGATTCACCATTAGGGTAATTCTGCTTCATTGGCTTGTCGGTCTCTGCTTGATCGACTTTTTTGATATGGGTATCTAGCGGTGCACTTTTGTGAGTGTCGGCTTGCGCACTTGTAGAGGCATTGCTTTGTAGGTCTAGGGCTACAGCACTGGCAGTGGGCGCGACCGCGCCAAATGCCATCAGTAATGATAAAGCGAACATCGCAATGCGTAGCCGCACTCGTATAAGTATGCTGATAGATTTTTTGAGTTCACGAAAAACACCCTGCTGCATAATAGTTCTCCCTCCACTAATGTTACGCTTACCGTGAATAGTAACTTAGTGCGCTTCGCTTTACAATCACTCTTTTCTGGAAGTTAGCTGTAAGGTTTAAGATTGCGCTAGAATAGTTCAAGATAAGAAGTCGTTGTACCTAATACAACTATATAGCTCTCACATCTGAAACCAATTTTGTCGCGCGCAAAACACTCATGATTATTAATTAACGAGTGTTACAATTAGAGTACGGATATAAACGAAAATTGTAGGAGTGGGTTCAGGGAAAAGGTATGACGCGTCTTCCGTTGCCAGGTCAGGATGATGGTACTTGGGGGAATATCCTCAATGATTTCTTAGCCGTAGCGCATAACAGCGATGGCACCCTACAGAATGTGGGTGTAATTGCGAGCAAGGCGGCGGACAACACTGTCGTACACCTTGCGGGCACTGAAACAATTTCTGGCGTTAAAACTTTTTCTGCATCACCGATTGTTCCTACTCCTACACTTACTACTCAAGCAGCTAATAAGACATATGTTGATTCAGTAGCTTCCTCAGGGGCGCCGGATGCAACATCTACTACCAATGGCCTTATTCGCCTTGCCGGTGACCTCTCCGGAACGGCCGCCTCTCCAACCGTTCCTGGACTTGCCGCCAAAGCCGCCGATGCCTCTGTAGTACACCTAGCAGGCAGCGAAACAGTTACAGGTGCTAAAAACTTTACCGGCGGTATCACGGCAAGTGGCGTTGCTCTGGTGACTACTTCAGATAGTCGCCTTTCTGACCAGCGAACTCCAGTAGACGGTAGTGTAACTGACGCTAAGGTGGCGGCAGGTGCTGCGATAGCTAAGAGCAAACTAGCGGCACTTAATATTGTCGACTCGGATGTTTCTGCAATCTCAGAATCTAAGATTACGAACTTAACGACTGACCTCGCAGCAAAGCAAACAAGCGATGCGACACTCACTGCCCTAGCGGCGCTTGATGCGACAGCTGGCTTGCTAGTGGAAGCCGCAGCCGATACATTTGCGAAACGAACACTTACTGCAGGTTCGACAAAGCTGACAGTAACAAATGGTACCGGTGCTGCCGGTAACCCTACTATTGATGTTAATGAAGCAAATCTCACGGGCATTCCTGAGAGTGCTGTTACGAACCTAACGACAGATTTAGCCGGTAAAGTCCCTACGAGTCGACAGGTTACTGCAGGGACAGGCTTAACTGGCGGTGGAGATTTGAGTGCTGATCGAACGCTTACTGTTTCGTATGGTGCCACTGCAGGAACGGCGGCCCAGGGTAACGACGCCCGAATTACAGGCGCCGTCCAGTCTAGTACGGCAACTACAAAGGGAGATCTGCTTGCAGCAACTGCAGCCAGCACCGTAACACGTGTAGGTGTTGGAAGTGACGGTCAGGTTCTAACTGCAGATTCAACACAGACACCTGGCGTAAAATGGGCGACGCCTGCGTCTGCACCAGTGAGCAGCGTCGCAGGTAGAACCGGTGCGGTAACATTGGCAGTCGGTGACGTTTCGGGTGCGCTAGCGGCTGCTAATAATTTGAGTGACGTTTCGAGCGTCACTACAGCGCGCACTAACCTGGCAGTTCCTAAGGCTACAGGTTTTGCGTCTATAACAGTGAGCACGACCGCACCGAGCAGTCCTGCTGTGGGCGACCTGTGGGTTGATACAAATTAGAATAATGCAGGCGGTGATAGCACGTGGCAAGTGACCCAGACATAATCCCAAGAGGTCAATATCGCAATGACCAACATACTCCTATTGCAATTGGTGCGAGTACGGTTGGTGACGGCGTTAGCAATAACGTATGGCTTGATGCGGATATTTATAGCTCAACACCTGGCTCTTCGACGAATATTAACGTAGAAGTTAAACCGGTCGGCACTACATTTACCAGCACTGCGACTACGGTCGGAGCGGCTCGACTACTGAAAGAAACAAGTCTGCCGACATTGCGTCGAGGTGGCAACCTTATATACGACACCAAAAACAAGCGCTTCGTATACTTTGGTGGATACGATGGCAGCACCCGTTACAACGAAGTATGGGAGATCTCGGCTGACAGCAGCTATAGCCGTTGGCACAAGCTAACGCCAACTGGAACAGCGCCTACGGCGAGAAATCTCGCTGCCGCAACTTTTGTTCGTGGCACGACCTCGGGGTCGGTTGATAAGGCGTATATGATTATATGGGGCGGAGCTTCGCCAAGCGATAGCAATGACATGTATTCTCTCGATGTCAGCGTGCGAGGAAGCGAGGCATGGACGACGATCACTCAAACCAGCACACCTGCCACGCGGTCGTATATCATACACCACATGGTCGCTAAAGTGACCGCATCAAATACTAATGATATCTATCTTTTCGGGGGATGGGGTACGACTCGTACGAATGATCTGGTGCGATGCACTTTTGATGTAAATAGCCCCGGGGCTGTAACATGGACAACCCTTAAAGCTAACGGGACGTCAGGAAACCCTTCGGGGCGTTCTGGAACTGGCATGATCTACGATTCTGTTAATGATCGCCTCATCATAACGTGCGGGTATACGGGTTCAACTTATTTGAGCGACGTGTGGCAGTACAGTATTAGTGGAGCAAGCTTTACTCAGATAACACCAACCGGAACGACTCCAGCTGGGAGAGAGTTGTTGAGTGTTGGGTATGACTCAACTAATCAACGAATGATGCTCATGGGTGGATGGCAAGGGTCAGCTAGTAGCAACCGCAATGATGTGATTCAGCTGTCACTTACTTCCGGATCTGAAGCCTGGACGCAGATAAAGAGTAATGATCTGAGCAACCAAGGTGTGCTCGCATTCTCGAGCGGCTCGGCGGCAGTCGACACGAGTCGCAATATCATGGTCGTTACCATGATAAATGGGTACGATGCCACGAATAAATATACCTATGCCTATGATCTTACTAACACATCAACGACGGCACCCTTGTATGGCCTGACGATTGTAGATTACCTGCGTGCGCGAGATGCACCTGCTTTTGCATACAATAGTGCTCGGAGTGAGCTGGTGATGGTGAATGGTTACAGCGCTATGGATGATGACGCCACTAGCCTTCGGGGTGATCATGTGTCAGAAGTATGGGCGTATGATCGAACCAATAATAAATGGCGGTACGCGGCGAAAGGTCCGTTTAACATGACTCCGTATGAGGGTGTTTTTACGATCTACGATACGGCCAATGACCGGATTATATGCTTCGGAGGACTCACGGGTACGGCCCAACGCACCAACGATGTTTGGCAGCTAAAGGCAGATGTACACGGTATGTACCAGGCTACGAAACTGACACCTACGGGTACTACTCCCCCGCAGCGCTGGCTCGCTGCTGGCTGTTACGATGCCACTAATCAACGCATGATTATTACTTGCGGTAACAGCTCAACAACTCAGTTTAATGATGTCTGGGCGTTAAGTCTAACGCTTGGTTCTGAGGCATGGACACAACTGACACCTACCGGTACTGCCCCCACGGCGGTTTGGCAGCCTAGCTTCGCATACGACTCGGGCAATAGTCGGCTATACATACACGGTGGCTGTACTACTAACAGTGATGGGTCGTACAGTTCACAGTTATTCTATCTTAATACCAGTACTACGAACTGTGCCTGGACTAACACTGGTGTTACGGGCGGTCTTGCAGTACGTGGTGCTGCACTTGCCTATGATTCGGCTAACCAGCGACTTGTGTGTTTCGGTGGCTATGATGGTAGTGTTGTGAACAACACAGTACGTTACACGAGCACGAGTTCATTTACGTCTTGGACGACGCAGGCTACCGCAAACACACCAGCTGCTCGGCGCAGCTGCGGTTATTGGGTTGCCGGCGGTGTATTTACTGTCGGGTTTGGCAGACCGCCATCTGGAACGTGGTTCAGTGATACGCAGGAGTTGAACTTCACAGCTGCTCCTGCGTCGTGGTCATGGACGGCCAAGGCGCCACTTGTCTATGAAATGATGTCCGTAGCGGCTAGTAGCCTGGTTGCGAGTGCGAGTTACCATTGGCAAGGCTGGGGCGTAACCGGAGCAACGACAGGCGCAGCTGTGTCCTTCGGAGGTAACAGTGAAAGCTCTGCAGATTTTGTCACTAGTGGCAGTGGATCTTCGGGCAATATAAAGGTCGACCTGGCGAGTGTCTGGACGGCAAAGCCAGTTAAAGTGTGGAATGGATCAGCCTGGGTTGCTAAGCCAGTGAAAGTTTGGAACGGATCGGCGTGGATTCAGACTAAATACTGATTAGTCTTAGACTTTACAATTTTCCAAAGAAAACTTCGAATTTTTTATCATCCCAATTGAATACAGCAACGTCAGGCTGTCTGATAGCGGTGTGTAGCGCGTAGCAGTCTACATCTTCGTATAACGACGAGAAAAGTGTCAGAATATTACCATGCGTTATGATGCCTACTGTGCGCTTGTCACTCTCCGCGTTTGCGATTGACTCAAGAGTAGTATTGAAGCGCTCAAGTGCTTCAGCCTTAGTCTCACCACTGGCAATTCTATCTAATTTGTCAGTATAAAAGTCGTGTACGTTCTTAGTGTAGAGATCAAAGTCCTTTTCGAATGGACCAGTAAATGATGTCACTTCAGTGAGACCATTGTCGGCTTTGATTGGAATGGCATTAGGCTTGGCGAGTAGTACGGCAGTTTCCAGGGCTTTCGTCTGGAAGCTAGCGTATAGCACGTCGAGATCTTTAATTATGTCCTTCTGGCTCAGTTCTCTTGCGAGCTCAATGCCCTGTTCCGTAAGTCCCCAGCATGTAATAGGAACCCGTGGGTTGCGATCCGTTTTTGAGTGACGAATAAAAACAAATTTCATATAATTCTTTCAATTATTTTATTCCTCAGTCGAGCTAAAGAAAAAACCGGAACAAATCCGGTTCTATCTTTGGCTAGGGCGGAGGGATTCGAACCCCCGAATGTCAGCACCAAAAACTGATGCCTTACCACTTGGCGACGCCCTATTAACCTTGTGGGATTATACTAAAAAAAATCGCATGAAGCCAGACCCTTCAGATATAACATTCACTTTACGTAAGATAACTATAATAAAGTGCTTGTGCTAGTAAAATGCATATGGTAGCATAGCGAAGTAAAAGCACTCGGTCGCAACCGCCCAAATGGCATCGAATGAGTGACATTAAGAGCTGAAACTGTAACAACTATCCTGCCCGCCAAAGGCAGGATAGTTTGTTGGTGAGACAACAATAAGAGAGGGATTACAAATGATTAGGTTACCAGAGCCCGGAAGGGACGCTGGGTCGTGGGGTGCGTTACTAAATGATTTTCTGCTCGCAGAACACAACGCGGACGGATCGCTTAAGCTCCGCGATGATGGAACGCTGAGCAGTTTTTATGTAAAGCCAA
>CAZBLZ010000030.1:0-2092 GCA_964493045.1 uncultured Candidatus Saccharibacteria bacterium | reverse complement strand
GCTCGATGCGAAGCGCGTTGATAATGTGATGGCGTCAACGACTTCCGCCGTAGTCGCTTGTGTCGGTGGGCATTTTACGCAGAGTGATGTTGGTAAACGTGCGGTGGTGTATAACGATACGCTGGTCGGTACATTTACGACTATCGCGAGTGTGCAATCAAGCACCCAAGTTACCCTTGCTACAAATGCTGGTCTTACGATTGCCGCTTCAGCATTTGACCACATGGTATATGGCACTGATGATACGGCGGCGATTCAAGCGGCGATTAATGCGGCCGCCGCGTCACAGAATATCAATATGGCAAATGGTGCGAATACCCCGCTTGGTTTTGGTAACCCTGTAGTTGAGGTTCCTGCACTTGGCCAAGGCGGGACAATCATAACAGCCGCGCTTAACATCCCATCGGGCGTTAATTTTAGCTGTAATTCCATGATCTTTAACTTTTTGAGTGACCGTACGATTCCCTGTGTGGTGGCTAACAGTTATACGGTAATTGGCCGAATACTAGTGAATTGTTTGCAAGGAACGGGAGTGTTATCTGCTGGTGGATCTGGCACTGGTACAGGCACGCAGGCGCATACTCGGTGGGGTGACGTACGGATCTGGCAGGCTGGCACGACGGTCGGCACTGATAAAAGTCAGTATGCTGCCATGACGTTTACTGGCTATCACCACGAAGTTGGCGACTTATGGGTTAAGGGTGGCAACGTCGGGGCTTACCATAATCCTGGGCACGACGTAGTAGTGCATCATGCCTATTTTGTTGGCTGTACTACGGCGGTCTCTATGAACAGTACTGACAATGCCTACTATGGGCTTATGAAGTTGGATTCATGTGGAACTTCCACCGGCTCTCCGGGCGTAGATCTGTATAACCGCTGTAGTTGGATTCATATGAGTGTTAATGCATTTAGCCAAAATGCCAATAAAAAATGTACACCGGTTGTTCAGGTCGGTACGACTGTAGCCGGTACTAATAAAGATTTATTTATTGAAGTACAGGCCAATAACACGGGCGGTATTGCGACTGCTATTTCGTATGTAGCAGAATCGTTCTTCAAAATCGTAGCCGGTAATACCCAAGATAATGGCGTTAACAACGCCATTACTACCGCGGTTACTTTTGGCGGCGTGGCTACTAGTGGAGGCTCCGGTGCCTTGCAAGTAAACGCAGCAGTAGGCACGGGGATTACACCATATTCGGGCACGGTTTTGGGCGAATTTTCGTATACACAGGATGGAATTAAAACAATTGTTGCGAATTCCATGGTCACCTTGCCTACGCAGCTTAAGTTACAGAACTTAGCCGCCGAGCCAACTACTAACCCGACTAGTGGTGCGGTTCTGTATGCCTATAACGGTGCTATTAAAGTGCGTGGCGCCAACGGTACCGTAACAACAATTGCAGCAGCATAAAGAGGAGTATTACATATGTTACACAGCATTATGATTCAGTTTGGTTTTGACCCGCATACCGTACACGGTGCATGGGCGATTATTGGCACAGTAGTGTTAATAGTAGTTTTAGGACTCGTTGCACTACGTTTTTTGCGGCCAGTGGATGCTAGGCAGTTTAAAGATCACGAGCTTGATCGCTTACTAGCGGCACATGAAAAAACATCGATTGTGGTAGATGCGTAAGAAAAAACCGCGAACCAATTTCGATACGGTTACACCACACCGCGTCACGATACGCACCTACTACCCTATAGTTGGGCTGGTGGTTATGATCAGCCTAGTGTTTTTAGGCGTGCATCACTGGGAACAACTTAGGGTCGCGAGCTGGCGAATTCCTGTGATTAGTCTGTCATTTCTATGGATGTGTACTACGCTGATTGCGGCACATTTTAATCGCCCCGCTAAAGGACTTGCTTCCACGTTGAGAGTGGGTTTAGTGATACCGAGTCACAATGAAGATCCGGCTATGCTTGAAGAAATGCTAGCTAGTATTGATGCTCAAATGATACTTCCACATGTTGTTTATTTTATTGAAAATGGCGGTACGAATGGTGACGCTGAACGCATCTTCAAAGCATGGGCAGCTGAGACATTAGTTCCCCGCCCCATATTTATGTATAGGCAGCAGGCGGG
>CAZBLZ010000029.1:6850-12829 GCA_964493045.1 uncultured Candidatus Saccharibacteria bacterium | reverse complement strand
ATGGCTGTGTCGGTTGACTCGGCTACCGCTACAGTATGTGTAGGTTCAGGCATAGGCTCGTAGATTTCTGGCTGCTCTCTAAACGTGTCTGTAATTTCGATGGATGGCTCGAGTTCATCGAAGAGCGGCTCTCTAGCTGGTGCAGTTTCTTGCCATGGAGCTTGAGTAGTTACTGCCTGCGCTGCTTCTATTGCAGCCTTGAGTTCATGATCTGATTCATAATAATCAACAGGAATCGACACAGTGTTAGGCGTCATCGCAGCTGGTTCTTCATATGTGACTTGGGCGGTAGGGTTGTCTTCTAAAGATAAAGGCAACTCAGTCGATTGTAGTGCTGCGAATTCAACTTCCATGTCCGAGGGCTTTATAACCAGTTCGGTAGGCATGGTCTCTAAGACTCGTGCATCGACCTGCTTAATCACGAGCGGTTCATGCGTCGGGATGACGTCCTCGACTTTTTCTACTTTAACTGGCGGTGGAACGAGTTCTGGCGTGCTTTGTAGCGTATCGCTCGGGTCACTTATTTTGATCTTCGAAGCCGTTTGTTGCGGCTCACTAATCTCGGAGATTATTTTAGTATCCGGGATGGATTGAAGTTCTTTGATGGCGGTTTGGTCGGTGGCTATTTCGGTCTTTTGAGCGGATTGCGGCTTGTTCTCGATGGATTGAGGAGTGGCTTCGGTATTTTCCTTACGCTCCTCCGGTGTCGTCGACTGAACCCGTTCTGTCTCTCGCTCTTGTGTGAGAGTTTCTGAGACAGCCTTTTCTTTAGCTTTGGCCTTTGCTTGAAGCCGTGCTTTCATTGCGGCAAATTGCTGCTGTTTTATAGTTGCTGTATCCACACCCTTTTCCTGCATTGTCTCCCGCTCTTGCATACGTTGAACGACTTCCGTAGCTTGGGTTCTTGCAAGTTCTGGGTTTATTTCTGCCATCTTGGCATAATGGGGGCATACCTTAATTAGGGCACCTGCCGAAAACTGCTCTACATCGATATCAATCTCGGGATGTGATTCGGATATCTCGGGCATCGTGTTGACCACGTCCACTGCCGACTCATGTAAATACTGAGATTCTTGTCCAACGACAATACTCGCGGTAGCTTCTGAAGTGAGTGGTTGCTCTATCTCTTGAGCGTACAAAGTACTCCCGCTAAATTCCGACATTCAGCTCCCGCCCTTTTTGATAATTGCTACTAGCTCTCGCTAGGGCTTAGCCGACCCACTATAGCTGCCTGAGTTGTTTCATAGTCTCCGTCGCCAGGCTCTGTCAGTAGGAACCCGAGAATTGCTTCCATGGCGTCTCCGTGATGTTCAACAGCGTAGCCGACGTAATCGGCTAGTACGAGTGACCTGCCATCTTGTTCTATTTGCTTACCGTCTCGGCCGACGAGTGGAGTAATATAAGGATCAACTCTGAGGTCCGCGTGCGCAAAAAGCCGTGCAGATAATGCTCTCCCAACATCGGGATCCTGTTCTTCAAGAAATTCACTAATCAAATCAATATGACTGAGCTCCGCATAAGATGCGGCGGCTTCCGGTGATCGTTGAGGAAAAGAGTTATGTCCCATTGCAATGATAATAAACCGTAAGCTAAACAACCGCAACGGCTAGGGTAGAATTCTCCAGCTGTTATGTGGCATGAATTTACTGGTCGACTTGATTCTTACTCAGCCTTTGTTCAATCCTGACTACCGCGCCAAGTGGTTGTTCGTGGAATTTTACGGACAGTAAGTCTGTCTTGAGTCCTAACTCTGGGTTAACCTCTTTAATCATACCTTTAGCGTCGAACGCCAGATCTGAATGTCTTTCAGCGAACCTATCTAAACCGCCTATTACGACTAACTCAGCATGCTCAAGCCCTTCAGGATATGGAGAACCATCTTTTGGCTGTGGCAACTCTAAATAAGGCACTGTCCATCCGTCAAATTCTATATATTCACGTAGTTCAAAAGTGGCTATTTTTCGCCCAGATACTATTGCTTCTCCGAGCAGAATTGCAGTGTCACTCAGTATGCTCAGCAGTTCATCGTAGCGCTCTAGAGTATCGACCCGGTAACAAATGTGATCCATCATAGCTAGTTCACTACGGTCTATGCCTGCTGCCACTAGTCCTTTACCTATTCCACCAATAAACGCTTCATAGTCACCGATGATTTCTTTCATGCGATTAGTATAATAAAAGCCCATAGCTGATAAGATAAGAGCTAGATTAACTAGAGCCAGGAGAACTAATGTCAGAATCTCAGATACCGTATGCTGAAGGGCAGCCACTTTCTCTTGAACAACAGAGACTCATCCTTACTGCTCACCAAGCTTTAGAACTGCCACGGGCGGTCAGGCAGCATCCGAGATATAGTGAACGTCCCACTACCGTTAGAGAAAAAGCAGGATATATTTTGGGTAAAATGGCAGGCCGAGCATCAGTGGTGAGCGTGGAACGAAACACCTTTCTGGATAGGTCATCTCAAGAGCATAGGGAGGCAAGTATTGCTATAAAAGATCTTCCCGGCCCAGAGGGTGTTCGTCGTTTGCACCAAGAAATAACTCGCAATTTAGATGATGGCACAGAACATGAGAAACTCTATCTTTTGGATACGGAAATAAGGGTCAATCCCACGGCGTCGACTAACTATAACAGTGAGATTACTGTCGTTACAGACAGGATAAATTTACTTGAGCCGCTAATGGATTTGGGCCAGATTGCAGATCTGCAAACGGATTTTGATAACTTATTAACCTAAGGCACCATAACCATGAAGTGTGGCCTGACGGGTGGTTCGCGTGGTACCCGCCAGGCCTATTCAGTTGTGTGTGCTCACTGCGCGTGCGCGGGAGCTAGTGGATGAGTTGCACGTCATCCGCCTGCACGAACGCAAATCGGTGGTTCCACCAGATTTGGACGTACTTCGTGTCGCCGATCACCACGGTGCCATCACCGGGGCCCGAACAGTCTGCTTTGTTGCAGCCTTCTGCGTAATCGTTCCGCGGGGTCGGCACCTGGGCGACGACGTACTTCTGACCGGGGAGCATGCTGTACTTGGTCAGTGGTGCCTGGACCTGCTGGTCGTACGGGATGTTGGCCCAGCCGGAAGCCGAAGGTTCGGGAAGGGGTCGACCGTAGATCGAAACCGCGGTGTTGCCCTTCGGTGTGACGATCGTCGCCCTGGTCGGAACGCTCAGTGTTGCAGCGTTCTGGAACCAGGCCAGTTGACCACCGTACCAGATCTCGGTCCAGCTGCCTTGTCGCTTCGCAACGACGTAGCTGTGGCCGGTCGGAGCTTTGTCGCCCCAGTCCTGCATGGCAGTACTGCCGGCTGTTGTACCATCCGGGTGGAGGTACGGGTCGCTCAGCAGCGGCGCTGACGTCGACGGCTGGGTGTGGAGCGCGACGAAGTTCGTCGTGCTCTGAGCCGCGGATGTGCAGTTGGTGAAGTTGACACCGGGGCAATTCTGCACCGGCTGGTGACTGTCGTCGGTCCGGATGGTGACGACTGAGGAACTGGGTGCTGCCGTGGGAACGATCGGGGCTCCGACCGCCTCGAGGAACTTCACCCACGGCCAGCAGACGCCCGGGTCCCAGTGGGCAGCGGCGATGCCGCGGTCGCTGGTAGCGGGGTAGCTGTCGTGTCCGGTGATGGTGGCCGAGGTGGCCTTGATGTGGTACCGGTTGATCAGGTAGCGGTCCAGGAGGACCGATGCCTTGTACTCGGCCGGCGTGATCGTCGAGCAGTCCTCGGCGTAGCCGATGTGTTCGACCTGGATGTAGTGAGTGTTGGCCCACCAGTTGCCGACGTCGTACGCCAAGCTACTCGGCGGTACCGAGACGTAGATCTTGCCGGTCTGGTCGATCAGGTAATTCCATGACACGCAGTTGTTGGTGTCCTGGGCTTCGTCGAGTGCATTCTGGAGGGTTCCCTCCGTCGTGTGCTCGTTGATGCCATAGATCGGCAGGTCGGTCGGTCGATTTGCCTTTGAGTAGTTGCAGCCACCATCCATCAGGGCGGCGGGCACAACCTCGCAGGACACACCGGGCGGGCAGTCTGCCGCCGGCAGGGTACGGCCGGTAGCGGCCGCCGTAGGGGTAGTGGGGGCTGCCTGCGCGGCAATCCCACTTCCGCCGATGAGCATGAAGCTCACCAGCAGCGAGACAAGGGCGGCGAATGCCCTCGTCAATTTCCTTTGTGGCACGATTCTCCTTGGGTGGGGCAGTCTAAAACTTAAGACTGCGATGGTAACGTGCAAACTCGGTCTCGCGAACCAGAGTACACTGTATCAGTTAATGCCAGAAAATCATTGTAGGTATCGTAGTACTTTTAAAAACGACTCAGTGGTGTCGTGTCTACTACGCGATCTGTTCGCCGTATACGGCCCGTTGGAACTGTGGGCTAAAGCCTTCGTAGCCGTAAATCCATCCATCATCTGGGTTCTTATATGTCTGAAAGAGTTCACCAGTTGAGTTAGTGAGATATACAGCCTCGGTAATGGCGTTAGCGAGGATAGCGTTCTTGTTGGCGCTGTCAGGATATAGCCCCAAGGTGCGAGTGTAGTTTTCGTAGAGGTCTGCGAGACTAGCCGCAGCCATGCCTTGATCTGATTTGATAAAGGTGTGAAAGCTGTAGTAATCACCGTCTTCTGGCTTAATTGTCTCACCCCAACGCAGTTTGCTACCAGAGTTTCTAGCACCTGCTAAAATCTGGCTGGCGTCGTGCGCATCTTGTCCGCCGATTCTAGGTAGTGTTCCTTTACGGTGTTCACGATATGCTGCTATATTGGCGAATGTATCCGTATCTACTGCTACTTCTGAGTTGTTCAGAAAATCTAGTGCAGCATCAAAGTCTGAGACCATAGCATTAAACTTTTCGGGATTTTCTCTCGACCATCCTATGGACGCCCCCAGACGGGAGCCGAAGGTGGGTACATATTCGGGATGGGTCACTAACCAGCCTGTATAAGTCGCCAACCTATCTACTTGCATGTGTCGACCCGCCTGTTCAAAAGCATGCTGGTGAATACGTGCTACTTGTTCGAGGGGAGAGCTATTTAACATGGATAGATAGTAGCATAAAAAGAATTAGAACAGTCCATTTCGGTAAGTCTAAAAACGTGTTTTTGACCCAATCAGCAGGTAACTTACGAGACCATACTATCTGTTTATTGCACATATATAAGCATAAGCTGTACATGAGATATGTACGTGCTACACTAGGTAACGCGATTGCAACACATTCACCCGGGTGGCTAGCAAAAATTAGTTAGGAGAATTGATGCACGTTTTGATTATTTGCCCGCTTCATGCCGGGTTTCTTTATGTTGCCGCGGCGGCGGAATTGAATGCCACGGTTAGCGTTTTAACAACAGACACTAATGATTATGCGGTACCTGAGGAATACCGTAAGTCTGTTAATTTGGTGCGTATTGCTTCATTTGAGCAATCAGTTATTTTGGAGGCAGCTAAAAAACTGCATGAGCAACAACCGCTTGATGGTGTTATTGCAGGGGTAGAATTTTTGGTAGCCGAAACAGCCTACGTGGCTGAACAATTAGGGTTACCTGGCTTGAATGCTGAGCATGCTGCTCAGGTTCGTAACAAAGCGCAGATGCGTGAAGTTTTACAGGCTAACAATTTACGTTCCCCACGGTTTGCGAAGGTATTCTTGGCGACTGAGCTCGAGAAAGCGGCTGAAACGGTTGGTTTTCCTGCGGTAGTTAAGCCAGTGAATATGGCTGGATCATTCGGCGTTGTTCGTGTCGATGATATGACTAATCTTTTGGCGGCGTATGAAGATATTGTTACTGACAAAGATGGCTTATTCGACCACAAAGCGAGTAAAGAAGTACTTATCGAAGAGATGCTTATCGGTACTGAATACTGCGTTGACGGTTATGTCACGCAAGACGGTACAATCACAGTATTCGAATTTGTAAAAGTTGAGCTTGGTCAACAGCCGTACTTTCAGGAGATTGGCTACACTGTCTATCG
>CAZBLZ010000029.1:0-6750 GCA_964493045.1 uncultured Candidatus Saccharibacteria bacterium | reverse complement strand
CTGAAGATGGCCCTGTGCTCATCGAAATTGCGGCACGTTTGCCGGGTGATCGTTTGCCGATCATGTCAGAGCAGGCTACTGGTATTTCTTTTGCCACATGCGCACTCGCCGCAACGCTTGGTACTCCTATCCCCGAACCCAAAAAACCACTTGGTCGCATTGCTGCTAGCCAGTTTATTTTGGATACTTCACACATAGGTGAACAATTTGAGGGACTATCCAACTGGGATGAAATTAAGGCTCACCCGCAAGTAACCTACGCGGCATATGATGTGCAGCCGGGCAGTGTCATCCCACCATTTATGGATTGTCGTTCGCGTGTTGCTCAGGTATGTTATATCGCTGATAGCCCTGAAGAAGCTGAAGAGTTCCGTGTCTATATTCAAGATACATTGAAGGTACTCGCCTAGTGTTTTTATGGCGTACACCTGTTGGTCGTTCATATGTTCTTCGCTTTTGTGATGGCCTTGCTACGACAACGCTCGGATTTGCGATTCCCCTGATGATCTACCATGTTACGCAAAGCTTGGCATGGTCAGGATTGGCATTCTTTATAGAGTGGATACCCCGCATCGTTGCACTTCCGATTAGCAGCCCATTCGTCGATGCATTAGGTTCGCGAAGAATTTTCATGGTTACGAATGCAGCCCGCGCTTTCGTGCTTGGATGTGGAGCTGTGCTGCTACTCGTATTCTCACATACGCTGCTTGTACTCCTTGGTATTGCAGTCGTTGTTGGGATGCTGGCGCAATGTTCATTTGTAGCCGCAGAGCATCTAGGGGTGCATATTACTGACAAATCTGTGCGAAAGACGCAGTCGGTGCAAGTGGGTATTGACCAGACCGTTCAGGTGCTTGGTCCAGTGGTAGGGGGTCTATTGTTTCTATACGGCCAGCAGGGCGTCTTGGGAGGAGTGAGCATGCTGGCTGCTATCAGTGCAATAACGGCATATACACTTTCAAAGAGTCTGGATGTCCGTAGCCCTGATGTTCAATCATCTCCATTTGTCGGGCTTCGGCGCGGCATGGACATCATACTAGCTAGTCAATCACTACGCACTATCGTGGCCGGCACTGCGGCATTCAATATCCTTCTGGGTATTATTTTGGCGACTACTCCCGCACTCACAAGCCAACGATTCGGTTCATCTGCCCAGCAGCTCAGCATGCTGTGGGCGGGCGGTGCGCTAGCTGCGATTGTTGCTGTCTTCGCCATAAATACTTTCGCTAAACGCATCAATTTAGCTGCAGTTAGCTTATGGGCTGGTGTGGTTGCGGCTGTTGCGGCCATAGCTGCCTCATTGGCACCATCCTTTGTGATGTATATGATCGCCATTGCTGTCTTTATGGCTATGGATGGTATCTATGCAGTATTCATCCGTACTGCGAGAGCTCACATTGTACCCTCAGCTGAGTATGGCGTAACGGTAGGGGTCATCGTGCTTTTAACGGTCATTCCTTTCCCACTTGCTGGCTTGCTGACGGCGGTAACGCCAGTACACTTATTGCCGGCTCTGGTAGTCATGGGTGGCCTAATTACGGTCGTAACGCTCGGGGTAGGTTCGACCCGAATCGATAGAACAATTTTTGCTCAGCAATCCAGATAGGAGGAGCGAATATACAAAAAGTTCCGCTGCATTACCTAGCGGAACTTTTTGTATGTATAAATCTGCAATTTAAGGGGCGACAGGGTCGCCCATAAAGCCTGCGACTTGTGCGGCCGTTAGCGAAGCGTTAAAGACGCGGACATCGTCGACTTGCGCGTTGGCGGCGTTCGGGACAACGAGGAAATTATAAGTGCCGCCTGTAATGCTGCCGGTATTGGCTACGGTACTTACTTCTACGCCATCTCGAAAGAGATGGATCGAAGAACCATCAAAAGCTAATGCTAGATGTACCCATGTATTGAGAACGAGTGCAGTATGGTTGGCGGTTACTAACCCGCCGCCTATACGAACGTTACCCTGCAGTACATTAGCTGTGCTGAAATCGCCGCGCTGAGCCCAGAGTGCAATTTCTGTAGATGTAGTAGGGTCGGTTCCACTCCAAACACCAATAAGCGGGCGATTAGTGCCAGCAGTCAAGTCGGTTGGTTTCGCCCAGCACATGATAGTCACCGGGCTACTTAAGCTGGTCCAGCTTGCCCTGGTGGCTGCGCCTGTGCCCGCGTTCGCAAGGGCGGTGCCACCAGAATGCCCCGTGACCCAGGTAACGGCGCCACTAATTGTGAGTGGAAGGTTATGCTCCGAGCTATCACGAGCGGTGGTGCCAGAGCCTTCATCAAACCCCCATGCAGCGATAAGGCTGGGGTATTGTTCACGCCTGCGGATCGCTGAAATACGAAATGAAGGTAACATAACTAGAATCCTTTAGCGCCGAGCGCCCCGTACCAGTTAGTGCCGCCATCAACGGTAAAGAGGGAGATCATATCCATCTTGGAGGCCGTAGTAGTTAAGGTAGGCGCGCCATCATTACCCCATTTAACGGTGCCCGGCCAGGTAATAGTACGTGAGCCAGTTGCATCTTGAAAAACGAGAAGTGTCAAGGCGCGCATTGTGCCACTAGCAGGGCTGGTAAGCGTAATAGTACAGTTTCCGGTAAGGGTAAGTTTCTGGACGTTACCGTTGGCTAGGTTAAGTGTTATTGCAGTGCCAGAGTTGCCGGCATCTGAATAGGTCTCACCGCCACCGTTAGTCGCCGATACCTTAGCCGCTAGGTCGCTGGTTAAATTCGTTACGCCACTCTCTGGGATGCCGGTAAAGTTCGCTGGGACTACATCTACGGTAGGATTACCCGATACACCGGTACCGTTGGTGATGCTCACACTCGTAGAACCGGCGGTGAGCGTTCGACCAGTGAAAGTATCAGCTGCCGTTTGAGTGACCAGGCCGTTTGTGTTAAATGAGGCTAAAGAATCGAGCGTACTATCATGCGCTTGGACATCAGTGCCAATCGCTAGACCTAAGTTTGTCCGTGCTGCTGACTGTGTGGATGCTGCCGTACCACCTTGGGCAATGGGTAGGGCACTAGTAAGGTGTGTTGCTATGACAGTTGGCGCTGTCGCCGTGCCGCCTAAGTCGTTTGTGAGCTCCACTATACCTTTACTACTGGTGGTAGCATCGGCAGCAGTCGGTGCGGGCGCCCACTTAATGCCTGTTGTCTGGGTACTGTCGGCCGTTAAGACTTGTCCGTCCGAGCCTACGCCTAAGCGGGCTGGTGTGCTGGCTGCACTGGCAGCATAGAGGTCACCTTTGGTCGTCAATGTCGACTTATCTGTTTTACCGGCTAGATCAGTCGTCAGATTTGTAACTGCACTTTCGGGGATGCCACTGAGATTAGCTTCGACGATATCTACAGTAGGATTACCCGATACGCCAGTTCCATTAGTGACGGTTAGCTTGCTCGACCCGGCTGTTAGCGTTCGTTTCGTGAATGTATCGGCAGCAGTCTCTACTACTATTCCGGCTGTACTATCGAGTCCGGCTAATGCAGTTAGCGTAGCATCTGCGGTCTGTTTGCTGGCCAGGTCAGTAGTAAGGTTGGTAATGCGGCTTTCAGCTAGATTTCCACTTAAATTAGCAAGAGTTAGATTAGCTTCAGTAACGTCGATATCTATTTCACTATTAGCAGTATCATCTGTGACGGTTAGCTTGCTCGACCCGGCATTGATGTTCTTAAACTGTAAATCGACACCAGACTTTTGTTTGAAGACCCCGACTCCTCCGACTCCAACGTTCGATGCGGTGTTAGCTTCGCCAACACTAGCAGGGAAGCTAAAGTAGCCTTTGGTACTGGTACCATCAGTGCCGTAATACTTGCTAGCTCCTGGGCTGGTAGCATCACCAGAGAGCTTGAGGCCACTCGCGTCACTAGTAATCGACATTTGAACTTTGGCATCGGCAGTGATCTGATTGCTGGCGTCAGTGTAGGTGAAGTCTATAGTATTTGTGTCGGAAAGTGCACCGCCTACCGAATCTTGGGCGGCTTCGGTGAAATCGGATATAGTACTGGCTGTCTGCGTGCCGGTTTGGTTAGCTCGGTTCGTTGCGTCGACATTCGGTACATTACTAAGACCAACGTCACTTTTCGTGAGTGCTAAATCGGTTTTGAGCTGAGCGGGCGTGCGATTGATCCAGGCGCCAGCCTTGCGTTGTAATACGTCGTCGTTTGCGGGCGTGAGTCCGGCAATGGTAGTTAAATCACCGGAGAGGGGTTGTTTGCCGGCTAAATCCCCAGTAAGGTTAGTAACCTTACTCTCAGATATAGCCGTTACATCCGCATCACCAATGTTCAGTGCCGCTAGCTTTGTTTTAGCAATAGCTGCACTAGCTGAGATATCAGTATTCGTAATGGTACCATCAGCAATCTCGTTTGTAGTCACTGCACCAGTAGCGAGTTTAGAAGTCCCAATAGCCCCTGCACTAATAACTGGAGCTGCAGCCGTACTACCTACTCCCCCTAAGTCTCCTGCTAGTCGAACAAGACCATTCGTACTAGTAGTAGCATCTGGAGCACCAGATGAAGCCACTGAATCAACATACGTCTTATTAGCTGCTTGACTGCCTAGGGTTGGAGTGGGGACGGTTGGGGAAGAACTAAACGTCTTAACCCCAGCAATAGTTTCTGTGCCAGTATTATGTACGACGGTAACATCAGAGGCTGCGCCTGCATTCGTGACGGCGCTGGGTTTTAGGGTTCCATCACTTGCATGTGAGACATCTAGGAAATCATTGAGGACATTTCCCCAACTACCATCATCGCTGCCAGGAATCGGGAGGCGAGCCATAGTTTTTTCTTCCCTAGGTCTATACTGTTATATAGTTAATTATTCTGACTATAGTGTTATTGCTTAATTATAACCGAACGATGACCGAAAGCTTTCAAAAACCCGCAAACAATCTACGTGTACTAACGGTAACTCATCCGGGGATTATTGATAGTGAAAGTTTTAACAAATACTTCCAGCTCGATTGTTATGAACCATCTCCAGATTTGAAGCCATTTGTGGTACATGTTTGGATTCAGCGCAGGCGCCATGTATCCCATCTGACGCAAAAACCACCAGTAGAAGTTTTATCCGGACCGAATATGTATCTGTTTTTTACCGCTGAATCGGCGTTTATCCACAATATTACTCGGCATGAATTTGAATATGATGCTCTTACATCGGAAGTAATAGCTGGTGTTAAATTTCGTCCAGGAGGATTTCACGCCTTCTTGCGTAAGTCACTCTCAGAATTAGATATGGATACATTCTCTGTTGCATCCATATTTCCAGTTGCCAATGACGCTTTTAGGCAAGACCTACTTAATCAGTCGAATGAAACTATCGTCACTAAGCTTGAACTACTCCTGCGAAGCAAGAAACCTGAAGAGGATAAAAACCTTAAATTAGTTACAGAGATACTAAGCGTTCTCGACAGTGATACTTCACTCAAGACTGTCGGATCGGTCGCACAGGCCTTTCACATGAGTGAACGCTCGCTGCAATTGCTTTTTCAGACATACGTAGGGGTGGGGCTAAAATGGGTTCTCACTCGAAGGCGTCTGCTTGAAGCCGTTAGCCGAATTAAGGAGCAGCCAGATTCTTCTCAGGCAGAAGTTGCAATAGAGCTAGGATATAACAGCCAATCACATTTTACGCGGGAATTTAAAGAGGTTATAGGTCAGCCACCTTCGCAATACTTTAAGAGTCTGTAACCACTACTTGAACTACCTGTACATTGTTTCAGTGATGGGCAGTTTGCTAGAATAGCGCCATGTCTACAAGTTCAGAGTTGATCCAAGGCTTGCCAGTAGTGGGGCCAATGCATATGACACCGGACATGATGTTTGCCGAGGGGTATGATCAACTTAAGGCGTATTATGCGACCACAGGGTTTGAGCAGCATCCGGAGCTCGAGAGTCGCATTGTATGTCATGACACTTGGCTTTCTCCTGAGGAGCTAGCATATAGTGCAGCTGATCACGGTTATCCAGAACAGCCTATGCTCATACCACGCCAGCCAACCCACATCGGTGAGAATGGAGAAGTAGAGAATTATGGTGAGCCTGGGGTTTGTGCCGGTAAAGTGGGGCAGGCGGCAGTTCGCTCATTTTTCCACCGTGACAATCCTCGCTTTGTTCGCATGGACCGCTACCAGGGTTTTATATTAGCTGGGTTGGTTGATACCGACATGGTGACGTACCCAGTGGTTCCTCGCCAAGCAGTGCATCACTTAACCAGGAAATCAGAAGGTTATGTATACGGCCTACCGGTAGTGGAGGGTGAATTCAAGAGAGTAGTCTATGACGACACAATTGCTCGCAGTAATGATGACGGGGAACATCGTTCAGCGGTATGCGTACGACCTGAGGCGGCGTTCAAGATTCGATTGGGAGAAATAACTGATCGAATTATCGTAACTGATGCCACTATTGATGGTATTCGTCACGCTAACCGTAAACTTGAAAAACGTCGAGCATTAAGGTCGATCATTGGGGCGGCTTCTGTCACCGGATCTGCGGCTCTGACGCAATTCTTAAACAAGACGACGCCTTCACAAATGTTAACTGAATACTTTGGGCAATGACGGTCACGCATGTTCATAGAAACAGACCCTTCTGATCATTCCCGCTAGTTTTGGATTTTGGCATTATAGAGGATAAGTTGGCGCTTCAACTGGTATGTTAGCTATGCCTATTTGGCCTACGAATGCAGGAAGGGCAGTGTCATAGGCACTCTGCATAATCGCTGAGTTCATAAGTCGTT
>CAZBLZ010000028.1:3907-13778 GCA_964493045.1 uncultured Candidatus Saccharibacteria bacterium | reverse complement strand
TCAAGGGTTCGAAGTATACGAGCCTGCATATCTGCAAGTGACTCACCATTTGGTGGTGCGTAATGCGTATCACTATCCAGCCCTGGGTATTTTTGGTACGCCTCAGCACTGAACATGTTACTCGCATCGCCATATGCGACTTCGCGCAAACCCGGCAGCCGTACTATTTCATATGGGAGGTCCAATGCCCGCACTACGGTGTAGGCAGTAATGAAGGCACGACCTAAATCACTGGAATACACTACCGTTATGGGAGTACTCTTGAGCTTTGAAATTACCGTCAGTGTGGGGACTAGGCCATTTTCTGTGAGCGGTGTATCGATCTGACCAGAGAGCCGTTTAGCGCGATTATTCTCTGTTTCGCCATGACGCGCTATGTAAAATGTGTTCATACTAAGAGACGTACCTTCTGTTATGCGAGTAAGGAGCTGACCGCCTGAGCGTACCATGAGATAATTGCTTATGTCAAAGTAACGAGTTATGGATATCAAACAGGACACCAAAGGTGTCCTGTATTGGCTCAGTGACCTTACGATTAGTTAGCGTTAAAGCCCAGAGTGGTTTCCACCCCTTTACTGGCAGCACTAGCAGCCGTGGCAGCACGACCAAGCATTGAGTATGTGGTCTGTTCACGAGGAGTCTGAAACACTTCAGAAACAGTCGGCCCTGCGCCGTCTAGTATAGTTTCTGCCTGTTCACTTTGACTACCTGGAAAGACTGTCTCTTCAACTTCCGCTGACTTGTAAAGTGTCTCCATCCCTGCCATCGCTACCCCCCTCGCTATGCTTTTATGATACCCGTATAATAGCAGTACCATGAGCACTAGCGCAATGTCGCCCTCCCCGGAATGTTTGCCCCCAACTATGTTCTTCCCGCCTGACGTTCTTATGGGCGCAGTGAACGAGGTGTTCGAAAACGAAATAGCCCTGATTCGAAACACAACCCTACGCCGACTGGGAGGAATTGCCCTCAAAATGGTCCCCGATTGCAATTTTCGTTGTGACGGAGAGGGGTACGCATGCTACGAGTACCGAAATGATGACTGGGAAGCGCAGCCCGAACGCATGACTCCTGAGACTATTGCTGCGGCTGGTGTGCAAATTGGCGAATATACTAAGCGCCATCTTCTCAAGGAATTTTCAGTAGTCTTTCACGGCGGCGAACCACTCTTCACCAAGGATGCGGCAGCATATTACGACGACGCAATCGACCTACTTGAGGAGTCAATACATGCCATCGATAGTGGAGTTACAATACATTACCGCATGCAAACAAATGCCTCACTTATGACCGAAAAATTCCTAGAAATGGCAAAACGACGGAATATTATACTTAAGTGCAGTATTGACGGTTATAAGGACGCACACAACGCTAACCGCAAAACTAAACAACACGGCCTGGGAACATTCGAAATGGTTGACCGTGGGATCAGACGCATAAGCGATACCGATTCAAAATACCGGGACCAACTGGAAGGCTTGCTTGCCGTTATAGACATAAATAATGACCCTATTAAAATCTACGAAGCGCTCTGCTCTTATGGGACAAAAGATGTCGACCTGCTGCTGCCCTATGCCAACTGGAGTGAACTACCCCCTGTCCCAGCCGGCAACACAAGCCCCACTCCATATGCCGACTGGCTGCTCAAAATTTTTTACCGTTGGCATGCGGATTTACAGGATAACAAGGATGTGCCTGATATACGCCTGTTTCGTTCAATCATAAACTTGTCCCGTGGCAGCGCATCCCTAACCGAAGCCATAGGTCCCGCTACAAGTCGGATCGCGTTCGTTCGTGCGGATGGCACATTTGAAGGACTCGATGCTTTAAACGTAATTTCAACTAACGCCAAGACGACGAACATGGACGTGTATCACAACAGTCTGGAACAGGTCGCCGAACACTTACGACAAGCACGCCAGCTAGGTCAAAAGGAGTTGCCCCAAGTTTGCCTTGATTGCAAACTGGTAGATGTGTGTGGTGGGGGCCATATCGAAACACGACATTCCCCCGAGAATGGATTCGACAACCAATCTGTTTTTTGTGAGGACCTGAAGGTGCTTATTAAGGGGATCGTCAGCACAGCGAATGAGACATACCTTGAGGAGATTGCGAATGATAAAGTACGGACACTACGTCGGCAATATGGAGCAGTCCCTCTAAAAAATTATCCTTTCCATGAACCACTCGTGGCACCAGCTGGACGGAATTTAGCTACGCACATACGCCCAGCCACCCTAGAAGATGTCATGGAGATTACCGATTTACATGGTGAAGCATTTTACAGTAACTACGCTGAGATAATACCCGAGGACACACTCCAAGACTATATTGCAGACGAACTGCTAGCCGCTAAATATGCCTATTGGACTCGGCAGATTGATTTCGCTCGCAAAAGTGGAAATCGCATTTTTGTCGCTACGCTAGGGAAGCGATTACTCGGATTTACTGCCCTCAATACAACAAATGACCCCACGCAGGTATATCTGAATGCTCATTATGAATCACCCCAGACTGAAGGGTATGGCGTAGGCGAAGCTCTAGTCGAACAGATAGAACGTACATTAAACGTACCGGCAGATATTACCGCCCAGTCTATAAAGACATCCCGACAAGCCGCATTTCTCCAACAACGCGGATTCGCGCCCGCCTCGATATCCGGAGTAGTAAGACCCCCTCTTATACGCGGACACGCGCTACCGCCCGAACCATTGGTCCGTCGTGCCAACAGTAAGATTAGTCGATTGTTGACATCTTAGGTTTTCAAATAGCTTGGACCCTATTTCCAAACAATGTGCTCCACTTGTAGCAAAAGTTGTTTAGCAGGCAAACCACCGGCGTACCCACCTATGGTATCTCGAGACGTAAGTACACGGTGACAAGGTACGACAATCGATATCGGGTTACTCCCGACCGCTGTACCGACAGCCCTGACCGCAGCAGGGCTCCCGATTGTCTGCGCAATTGCTTGATAGCTGTTTTTAACACCGAAAGGTATTTTTATTAGTTCATCCCAAACTTTCCTCTGGAATGGCGTACCATGGTAGTCGTATGCAAAATCGAACGTTTGCCGAGTGCCCGCGAAATACTCGCTTAGCTGCGCAATTGCATCTGCAAATACCGTGCGATTCTCGGTCCAATCAGGGCGCACAGTCGGCGCTCGTTTAAATATCTTCCAGTGAATCCCTTGCACTACCTTACCGTCACCAAGCAACAAAAGTGTTCCTGCCGGTGTTTCGAAAAATGTGTAATATGTCATATTCACCCTCCTTGATTCGCTATAGACTTCCATAACAGCATCGTGGCGTAGCTCCGCCATGGTCGCCACACCGCTGCCTGTGTAATTAGTTGTTTTGTGGGCAGTCTATTACCACCCTGGCTCATTGCCTTTTGCACGCCGAGATCACCGACCAAAAAGATGTCTGGCCAGTGGAGCGCACGCATCATCATATACTCAGCCGTCCATGGACCAATACCAGGCAAGCTCACTAGTTGGTCGTAAAATAACTCGGGATTTTTCTCCGTTATATCGAGCGTGCCATCCGCCACCATAGAGGCCACTTGAACGATAGCTTCTGCGCGCTTAAGCGGCAGCCCGACTGCAGCCACAGTAGCCGGCGAGACAGCGGCAATTGCTTCAGGAGCTATACCCACACGGTCAACTAGCCGACTCATTATCGTCGTAGCCGCAGCGACACTAATACGCTGCCCGATAATCACCCGCACTAGTAACTCGAAACCATCCCATGCTCCTGGAACTCGCGTACCCGGGTATCGTTCGACTAGCTGGCGCATAAATGGATCGACCGATAGCGCCTCTTCAATAGCAAGCGGGTTAGCGTCCAAGTCGAAGACATGACGTACTTTGCGTAGTACAGCGTGCGCCTGGCGAGAGAGCTCAATTGGCAGTTTAATTTCTAATCGGTTTTTAGCCGCGTTTTGTATGACCGTTATCGTAGAGCTATCAACATGACGATTGTATGTACCCCTCTCTACCCATTCGAGCGGAGTTGCCCTACCCTGCAAAATGAGAAGCAGCCCGTCCCAGTCAAAAGGTGGACGATAATCTGCTCGAAGGATTATATGTTCCCTTTGTCTGCCTCGTATCTTTTCTTTTCGAAATCGTTCAGGTGTAAACCCATATGCTTCTCGCATCTGTATAGTCAGTCGATCAGCAGTGTTGAATCCTGCCGAATACGCTACGTCGGTAACTGACAGACTAGTATCTTGTAATAACTGCTTAGCGAACAATAATCGTCGTGTGGTCACGTACTGTTTTGGATCAACGCCATAAGCCTCTATAAACAGACGGCGCATATGCCGTTCGCTCACGTCATACTTCGTTATAACTTCTCCGAGCGTTTCATCTATGAGTAACGTCTCTTCTATATGCCTGCCGAGTTGATGCGCTAAAGAGCTTCTATCGTCCCTTGAATCTGGCGCGAGCTCTGGCCTGCAGCGTAAACACGGCCGATAGCCCACTTTTTCAGCTTCAGCCGCCGTAGGCACAAAACTACAATTTTCAATCCGTGGCGGATGTGTCGGGCAGACGGGTCGACAATAAATACGCGTTGTTTTAACGCAGGTAAAAAACAATCCATCAAAACGAGAGTCTCGTGCAGCTAACGCCCTATAGTATTCTTCCTTGGTCATCTCCATGCCTTTACGATACCATCGCTTCAGACATGCAGGCATTGTTTTCGGACATGAGTGTACTATTTGGCGGGACGTACAATAGTGGGCGGTGTTTAGATTCCACCTATGTCGAGGTCACGGTACAGCATGCCCACGACATAGGTGAAAATTGATGATCCAGATAGCTATCAGCCTCTATGACCGTATAGTGATTATGATCATAGAGTAAGTCTGACTGTCGATTATTAGACTAAGAGTGTATGCATCACTAGACGTGATGCAGTGTTTTGCCTTTTTGCATTCGGATATTGCCGACTAAGAAAGTGAATATGGGTACCGACAACTACTGCGATCTTTATGGTTTCCTCCTTTCTTTTAGCAGAAAACCTTACAATCTTATACCCCTCACCCAACCATTGAAGTAAGCCTTTTTACAGCTCGCGTAGTGTACTTGCACGATCATAGTACATAGAAGCTTTTTCAGCTTCTTATTAACGTTACAATTTGAGGAAAGGAGAATCACTATGAGCAGCCTAACTAAATGGGACCCTTTTTCGGAATTAAGTACTCTGCAAAGACAGTTTTTCGGCGACGACTGGATGTCACCACTCAAGGGTGTCAATATTCCTACTACCGATGTATATACTCAAGACAACCAACTGATCGTTGAAGCACACCTGCCGAATTTCGAGCAAGCAGATGTCAATATTCAAGTAGAGAACAATGCACTCGTTATTAGCGCGCAACGCCATGAAAAAGAAGAAGATAAAGATAAGAAATACGTAGTACGTGAAAGTTCGAGTAGCTTTTACCGTCGTATTACACTACCAGAGCGAGCTAACCCTGAAGACATTCAGGCGCATCTAGAGGAGGGCGTGCTTAAAGTCACCGTGCCTTTAACACCCCTACCTGAACCGAAGAAAATAGCGATCTCTAGTAAAAAGAAGTAGCGAATACAAACAAAAAGAGGCCACCTGCGAGGACCTCTTTTTGTTACCTACATAAATTTGTGAGTAATATGTAAAACCATAGGAAGGCAAGGGGCACAGTTGATATCGCATAGGCGATGCTGTGTGAGTTCCCCTTGGGAGTTTTAGGCCATATCTCCAGTGCCTCCTGATTTTACTTTCGTCCCTTCGTGACTATGTCTTCTCACCTTCTATCGACGCCAGCAACGCTTCTCGTCTGCACAGTACCAGGAACAGCGTCACGAGTATGGCCGCGAGGTCGTAGGTCGTGTGATGTACAGTGGAAGCAGTGACGCCACCGTCGAAGTAGCAGTAGCTGAACCACAGACCCGCCCCAGCGATTGCGATTGCAGCCGATATCGGTACGCCAACGAGCAAGTGCACTGCCCCGAACAGTAAACTGCGGAGTATAGCGTCTTGCCAGCTGGTCGTTCCCTTACGGAACATCGACTCCTCATAGGCCGCGATCTGGGGGATGACGAATGCGAGCAGCATGAGGTAGCACGGCCCGAACCCGCGTGTGAGCACCGGCAACAGGTTGAAGTTGAACGCCCTACCTTTAGCTCTGAACAGGCGACCAATCCACCACTCGAATACGGGATGGAGGCGATTCAAGAGCGTAATAACGCCAGCTACTACCGCAAGCATCACGGTGTCCTCTACGGCCTGCAGCGGACGTATCTCAGTAAATACCGAGATACTCTGCTGGTAGCCCAACACCGCACTGAACACGACGTTGAAAACCAGGAAGAAGACTACGGTGAACCGAATCGCCTCTCCCCAGGTGCGATTTTCTTGCAGGTTGCCCGACATGAGACACCACCACCTTACACTTCAGGGTTAAAACTTAAAGAGCAGGACGGTTACTATACCATATTTTTGTGATTATCCCTACTATGGTCAAGTTAAGGGTATCGATTCATGAGAGCCTTAAGTAGATAAAGCTCATTACTAAACAAATGAAAGATTTACTTAATTAAGCGTACCGTAACTCATTAAGGTCCTAGGTCTAACATCGGTTAAAACATGCCAGGTTCAGAGTTTTCTTAAATTACCTTGACAGTCATAGTACTTTGATATACAATGTAATCATGATCGACAACAAATTGACATCAGACCTGCTACGCGGGCATACGGATACAATGATCCTAAAGCTTCTGACGAGTGGCGATAAATATGGTTACGAAATCACAAAGCTCGTCCAGGAGCTGTCCGATCATGAATACGAACTTAAAGAAGCAACAATGTACTCAAGTCTAAAACGCCTTGAACAAGATGGTCACATTTCGTCCTACTGGGGCGATGAATCACAGGGCGGAAGACGCAAGTACTACCACATTACTGCAAACGGCCAAGATCAATATAAAAGCAACAAGCACAATTGGACCTACGCAAAACAGCTTCTAGAGAAATTACTATAAAGGAGAAACTATGAACGACAACTTACAACAATTCTTGAGTGATGCATTTAAACCATACGGTGATTTCCCGGCTCGAAAAGATGTAGAACAAGAGCTACTAGCTAACTTAACCGAAAAATATAACGACTTAAAAGCCGAAGGTAAAACAGACGAAGAAGCATATACACTAACCGTCGAATCATTCGGTGATGCGTCTGAAATCATGGAGCACATAGCTCACGAGAAAGAAGAAAAACAAAGTCTTGGTGATGCTTCTAGGTTTCATGCCACTGCCCTCCAGGATGCCGATCTTGCTAGTACTAACCTTTCTGGCGGTAACTTCAGTATGAGTGCACTGACTCAGGCGAACTTCGATAAGTCAGACCTCAGCGAAGCAAAGTTCAAAGCTGCAGCCCTAAAAGGCGCAAGCTTTGTAGGTAGCAATTTGAGTAACGCCGATTTCAATAGTAGTGACCTGCAAAACGTTAACTTTACAGACGCCAACCTTGCAGGTACAAAGCTATACCAGTGCGCGCTCAAGGGCGTTACATTCGATAATACAGTTCTCGACAACACCGACTTCAAACGAGCCGACCTGCGAGACGTATCTTTTGATGGCCAAAAACTTAACGGTACTGTCTTTGACAACGCCGGTCTTAAGGGCACATCGTTCAGGGGAGCAACACTAGAAAATGTGTCATTCCACCACTCAAAGGTTAAGCACACCATCTTTGACGGTGCAATAATGGACAAAGTTACCTACGCACTTCTGAAGGGCGTTAAGGCTAACCTCGACAACGTGACGATACAGTAAAATACTCTCTCATGTATAGTTAGGTTATGGAAGCAAAGCCGTCTAGACATGGATACTGGGGGCCTCTACCAGGAGAATCCCCTGCACTATACAAAGCACTCGGCGCACCTACATTGGAAAGACTAATACTAGAACGAGTGCCCGAAGATTACCGTGGGGAGTTTAATGTGGAAGCCGGGCGAGATCTTGGATTAGATCCACCGGCTAAACCATCTATTGAGCCTGCTGAGCTTTCTCGTGAAGAACGACTACAAAATCTCGTTCGTTTTACTCAAGCTAATGAGCGCGCCCACGTCATAACATTTACATTTCTCGGGGCGCTCAGTGCTTGGGGTGCAATCGAAGGAGGTCTGACGGAAACTAGCTGCGCCGTTGCTATCGGGGTGCTCAATGTTGCTGCAAATGTCCCACCTATCATCGTCCAGAGGTATAACAGGCTTCGAGCATATCGTACTTTAGACAGGATGAGTAATGCAGCAACCAAACGACCATAAATAGCCGATATCTATCATACGATTTTAGCTACGAACTTCACCGCACCACCCTGCACCCTTGAAGCGCTACACAATTGTACCTATACTTGTGTACGTTATGCCCGAGAAGCCCTCCGCTCTAAATGAGCTTTTACGACAGCAGCTTCTAGCAGCCCGGGAGCTTGATCACCAGGTTACAACCAAAAATACCTCAGGTACTATTTTGGAGATACCCGACACTGGTAAGGCTGTTTCAGGTGCGTACGAACAACTCAGAAATGCCGCCGAGTATTCGGAGGAACATCTACTTCTCCAGAAAGCGATTAGACGGTTTTTCAACCGCAATCTATTTATCACCAATCGGCAGCGACATGATCTCGGGCTTGAGCTCATTATTGACCTCACTCAGGCAGGTTATTTACAAGGGAAACACTACAACAAAAGTGTCACCAGCGCACTAGGCACGCTCGTTGAGCAGTATATGGAGACGCATCGACAGCTGCGTCATGCGCACATTACACGAGAGACTGCGGATAATTGGGTATTAGCCCTGTTATCGACAGAAGCCGAGAACCTATTAAACCCGCACAATGTTCAGCAGAGCACGTTATCCCTAGCTTACAATTATTTCTTGCAAGCTATGCCCGCAGAGCATTTCGCGGATTCTTACGACCCTGACGACTATCAGCTCTGCCTCTACATCGCAATCCATCAAGCCATACTCAAATCTGACCTTGATGTTATACGCCATGATCTTCATCGTCTGTATAAGCAGCCTTTAGATGACACTGGTGGTTTCATCCGACTCAGCCAAAAGGTTGATGAGCTATTCAGCGGCCGACAGACACAGATATTGAAACGTACCGTTAGTCGTCATGGTGCACCGTTCCGCATACTCAAAGGATTAAACAATGATTACATAGATGTCGCAGCGATACTTCCTGAGAGGCAGTTATTCTTAGCGGCGTATAGCAAGCAGATCGATCATGAATACCAGCGACTAGGCAAACGGTTAGCTAAGGGCCTGCTCAAAAGTATCACGTTCATTATTATTACCAAACTGCTGATCGGCGTTGCCATGGAAGTACCGTACGACCTACTCGTACATGGAAACGTAATGCTACTGCCGTTGGCAGTCAACCTGTTCTTCCCGCCGCTATACATGGTAAGTATCGTCTCAAATCTTCGTTTGCCTTCGGATGCGAACAAAAGAAGCGTATATAACTTCATGGAGCAGATGTTATATGGTGATACCGCCCCACAGATTCAAGCACCAAGACGACGACGCGCTAGCAAGAGTACTAAGATCGCATATATCCTGTTGTTTGTCATACCTATGATGTTCACCGTCCTAATATTGGGGTCCATCGGCTTCAACGCCATGCAGATGATTATTTTCTTCATCTTCTTCTCCGCCACTAGCTTCCTCGGTTTCCGCCTCAGCGCTATGGTACGTGACTTGGAACTAATACCTAGACGGGCAGGGCTACTTGGCTCATTACAAGATTTCTTCTATCTGCCGTTCGTGACCCTAGGTCAATGGTTGTCTCGAAAATACAGCCAGATTAACATTGTCGCCCG
>CAZBLZ010000028.1:0-3807 GCA_964493045.1 uncultured Candidatus Saccharibacteria bacterium | reverse complement strand
TGACCCTAGGTCAATGGTTGTCTCGAAAATACAGCCAGATTAACATTGTCGCCCGATTCCTGGATATAGCCGTGGAGCTTCCTCTCAAGTCGCTCTTGCGACTACTACAACAATGGATGAATTTCTTGCGTGAACAACACGAGAACCTGTACTAGTAGGCTCACATTCAGTGAAAGATCTGCAACTATCACGAGCAGGATGTCTGCTATGCTTAAGGTTAGACATAATCATCTATGAAGATACCTCACCTCATCGACAAATGCATACGCGATAAGAACAATAAGATTGTTTTATGGCAACGTCCAAACTTACTTATTATTGGCTGGTTCATATGCGTTGTAGCAACGCATCTATTCCATACGGAACATCTGCACACTGGTTTTGCGAGTCTAGGAACTGGATTGTTATTAGTATGGGCGTATCTTGAGATCACTCAAGGCGCAAGTTATTTCAGGCGTCTTCTAGGCCTGATAGTGGCAGTAACCATCGTCGTGCATTATTTCAATGGTTAATTAGTTGGGCTAAGCTCCAACAGTACCCGTCTTAACTTCTCCGGCTCGTTTGTAGTTGGCGAAGATTACACCATTTGGCGCGACCAGACTATCTGTCAGTGTGAAGGCTGCAGGAATAGTGCCTTCAGCGAACAAACGCTTTCCTGTGCCAAGTGTGATCGGGAACGTTTTAAGCCATAGCTCATCCACTAGATCATACTTAAATAGTGTCTGAGCAAGATTACCACTACCATGGACTTGAATATCAGATCCCTCTGAATCTTTCAGCTCCTTGATTTTCGCTACGACATCACCAGTAATCAGCTCTGAGTTTTGCCAGGTATGTTCTAATGAGTTATTAGACACTACATACTTCGTGACACCGTTGATGCCCGGCCACATCTCAGCATGCTCTGGCCAGTAGTTGGCGAAGATATCGTACGTCTTCCTCCCTAAAAGAAGATCGGCAGACTTCAATTGTTTTGCCATAAATTCACCAGCCGCTTCGTCGGCTTCAGTAAAATACGGCGCAGTCCAGCCGCCATATTTGAAGTTGCTCGATGTATCTTCCTCTGGTCCGCCAGGTGCTTGCATGATTCCATCTAGTGTAATGAACGATAGGACAATTATTTTTCTCATACCTTTATAGTACCCCCCTGCACACTTAATGCTACATTGATAACTGCTTTAATCTTCGTCTAAGCAGATCCTGTTATCTTGCCTCTAAAAATCCACTGAACATTGTATTTGTCATAAAACTGTCCGTATATCCCAAAGGGCATTTCGTGCAGTTCTTGTAATCTTTTGTTGTTATCACCATCTTTGAGCTTATTAAAAACTGGCTGTAATTCATCATAGGTTTCGCCAGTAACAAATATAGCAAACATGTTGCCTTGTATTGGGTCAAATTCGGGAGAAGCCATCCAGTCAGTGGCTGATATTTCAATATTTCCACTCTTTAGATGAGCGTTGATAACCCTGTCATGCTTCTCCGGTGGAAATTGCTCTTTCATTGGCGTATCACCAAGCTTGGTCACCGTTAGCTCACCACCAAGGCATCCTTGATAAAAGGTCATGGCCTCAGCACAGTTGCCATCAAATAGTAAAAAAGGAGTACAACTTAACATACATAAATTATACCAAACAAAAGCACTTCAACATCGCACGCCATTCCGTGATGTTCATGCTCTCACTATCTCAAAAATTAGTGCAGCACATGAATAATGCAGAGTTCAAAGTTACAAGCACTTATCGGCCAAAATTATCGTTAAACACTGTCGGCAATCCTAATATGTCAAATCCGGAGAATGGCTCCATCCATCGTGGAGTTCCCGATGCACCCGTTTGCCGAGCATACGCCTTAGCAGCCGGTGAGCCGGGTTCCAAGAAAGGTTCTATGATTTCAGTCTGACTATTAGCAAGTCGGCCTAAAGAGCGCGCCAGGCCTAAACCGCGCTGATCGTCTTCGCCCATAGAATCCCTCCCAAACTCTAGAGATGCGTCATCGGGTATGTCAGTAAATTCTTCCCTACTCATTTATTCTATTAAATCATATTTTCATAATAAAAACGAAAGACACACCTTGGAGGTGTGCCTTTCGAAACCACGTTGTTGAGCTACATGATCTGTAATTACCCTGGCTTAATCTTGTTCGAGTACTTTTGCTAGCTTATTGAAGGTCTGCTTGATACCCTCTTCCATACCCATAGCTAGAGTTTGCTCAAGGCCCGCTTCTGATTCATAAGTACCGACAGAAGTTATCTTAGTCTTACCATCGATCTCTTCAAAATTGAGCTGAATCTCTGTGACGGGCATACCCTCCATGGGCGTCCCATCTGCATCACAGAAGTAATCCGTGTAACTAAAGCTATCTTTAGGTGAAATAGTCTTATAGACTGACTTCCCCCAAGATTCTTTACCAAACCATTCCTTTTGGTTCTCATCTTCGCATTTCATTGCATAAAGTAAATAACCACCAGGCGCAAACTCAAGATGCTTTACATGCGTAGTCCAGCCTTCTGGCGCAAACCACTTCGAGAAGACATCAGCTATCGTATACGCATCCCAGACTTTATCCTTAGGCGCGTTGATCACTCGCTCAATGGTTAATGTCTTACCTTCGTGTGTCAGTATTGTTTCGTTCATTGGTTCTCCTTTAGTATTTCCTCTAGCTTGTTAAAGCGCTGATCCCAGGTAACTTGGTACCGTTTCAAATATTCAGTTACGTCAGATACAGCTTGTGGGTTAGCAGATATAATCTGCTGGCGGCCTTGCTTCTTTTTAAAAATTAGAGCCGCTGATTCGAGCACATTAAGATGTTTCGCTATGGCCGCGAAACTCATGGAATATTTCTTTGCAATTTCTGTGATTGTTTTCTCGCCCGTATTCAGCTGCAGCAGAATATCCCGACGAGTTTCGTCAGCAAGTGCGTGAAATATTGAATTAAATTGTAATGATTCTTCAACCATATGGTTGAATATTATTCTATTCGATAGTTTGTGTCAATAAAAAAGAAGCCTTGAGAGCTTCTTCAGTCTAAATCTATTAATACAGAGAGGAGAATTTGGTGAATCATTATTAGTATTACCTAACGCGGGTGTAGGCTAACTCGAGGTCACCCTCCCAGGCTTTGCCATCTCGGCACATTTCACCTTTGCCTCTCATGGTATCTCCGTCTTCGCCTATTGTTATAACGAAGCGCTGAGAGAATTTAGGATCATCTCGCCACCATTTCAATTCGTTATTCTCAACGCTAACGTCGTATATTCTAGAGATTTTTCGCTCATCAAAGTAAAGCATAGTCAGATGTTGACTAATGTTATCACTACCGAATAACGATATACCATCAGGGATTTGTGGGTGATCAACAGTCGTAGCCATCTTCAAAAAAGCTCCGTTCTCAATCCACTCAAAAGAAACGATGCCATGCAGTTGTTCATCGGGCAAATAAGGGTGTTTTCCAGAGGTCTTCCAGGTGCCAATAAGTGCATTGAGTGGCTCTAGGTAGGGGTTTTGAATTGCTGCTTCGTTAGTCATCCCTCTAATAATAGCAAAGACGCTATCCTCTTAGATTATTGAACTATGTACTCCGCGCTAGCTAGGCGAGCCGTCTATTCGGTAGAGTAGCTGCCTTTTATCGCATTCACAATTTTGACAGCAGTCTTTTCACTGACCACTTTTGGCTCTTCCTGGGACGAGAGGTAGCGGCCAGGATTCGGGTCTCGGAATGTCTCACCGGCGAACTCAATAGGCTTGGTTCCATAACGAGGCATGACATGCCAGTGTACATGGGCAGCCGACGAGGGAGTCGTATCAG
>CAZBLZ010000027.1:0-14957 GCA_964493045.1 uncultured Candidatus Saccharibacteria bacterium | reverse complement strand
AAGCATTCGCCACCATTTGCTTTGCCCTAAATTCAGAAATCTTCCGACGTGGCATCTTAATAAATCTCCCTACACTTTCTTAAGTGTATTGTATCATCTTATGACACCTAACTTAAGCCTGCTCGATAGCCCCTAACTCTTTAGGCATAGGGTCCGATGCTTCTTGCTGTGTTGAACGACTTACTCTACGATACACAAGCCTGCTCTCCAAGAAGTGCTTTAGCCAAACTCGCATTGGCTCTTCGAAGAATAGGTAGAGAATTGAACTAATTAGCACGGCAGACACTAGACTTAATAAAGCTGTTAGCTCAACAGAATAGCCAAGTTGACTTAAATAGGCAATAACAAGTAGATGTGTCATATAAAATGAAAAGCTTATCTCACCTAAAAAGATTAACGGGCGAATTGTGAATATACGTGAAATTGCTCCCTTCTGATGTGCAAAAACGAAAATAATAGCAGCCCAAAATGGCATAAGTGTCAGCGAGAAACGCACAGACTGAGGAAAGATTGGCGACAGGATAATTGATAAGATTAGTAAACTTATCGACGCTATCTCAAGCCATGTAAAGTTTGCTTTCTCTACTAGCCTCTGAGCAATTTTCGCATTGCCTAAACGAAGGAATATCATCCCTAAGAATACGCCCATAACGAAATCCGGCAGTCGAGCAATTGGAAATACATAGAATTTCCAGTCGTCAAGATAAGACTGTTGCGGTAGGTAGAACATCATTAGTACGATCCAAAGTGCACTCATAATAATCAGCAGTCTTTTTACAGTAAGGTACCTATGGTATCTTACAAGCATAAAGATAATCACTGGAAATAGAGCATAGAAGAAAAGTTCTACCGAGATACTCCACGCCACACCGTTGAAGGAAAAATTCACGTCTCCAGAAGGAAAATAACTCTGAGTAAGAGAAAGATTAGAGATAGCGACACCTAAGACTGTTAGTTTAGTGTGCTCCGGAAATACACTTTTTACAGTCTCTAAGAAAAAAGGGATAGATGCTAGAAATGTTACTATATGGACGGGATAGAGTTTAGCGACTCTAGCAATATAGAATTTTTTGATATTATTAATATTTTTCTTTTTTAGTTTTTCAAAATAAACATATGTTAGGATAAATCCTGACAGCATATAGAAAAACCCCACTCCTACATAGCCCAACTCATATCGAATAAGTGAGCTATGGAAAACATGACTATGCCACACAAACACCATAAACGCTGCTATAAAACGAAATGATGTAAGGGCATCAAGCATTCCTTTCTTATCAGTCGTGACTGCGTTCATCCTCGTACCCCTAATCTTGATTCATGTTTTTCTATTTCTCTACCTATTATACTCTACACAAATGACTAGCCACATATCTAGGCCGATTCTTTCGCATTACGGCGCCCCGTCTACTAGAAGTATGGTCGGCATCAGTATTGATGCGACTACGATTGAATATCGATAACGAAAGTCAGACTAGAAGCCTACAAATAATATGAAGAGGTATTAGCGAGCTCATCGTACAAAATGCCATGAGCCCTTTTGGCGCCGTCAATAGCGACAATTATGGCGAGTGTAGAGATAGATAATCTTCTCATACTGCTGACTCATCGTCTAGAACTCTTTTAAAAATAAAGCGACTCAATAACAGATAATTCCACACTATAACAAGCGCCATACATAGTAGTTTAGCTATAAGTGCTGGGATATGCATCTCCTGTACGAGGAAATCAATGATAAGAGAAGTCGCAATCACATTTATAGTTGCCAGTGTGCCATATGCTATCAGCTGCTTCTTAATAGAGTGTTTGTGACTCCCCTTGAAAGTCCAGCGGTTATGCAGGAGAAAAGTGTACGTTAGACCGATTAGAAAGCTAACAATATTTGCGATTACCACCCCGCTAAGAGCTACTTTTATTAAGACGACGAACGAACCATACTCTATTAATACGCTTGATCCACCCACAAATAAGTACCGGAGACGGCTATCCTCTACGTATTTAAGGATAGTATCTTTTTTCATAAATTACCTTCGACCTTTTGATACTTATAGCATGGGCTTTGCAGCTCAAGATCTGTAGCCTGTTCATTATTAATATCTTTGTTTATACGATAAACATCAAAATCACTTGTCTGCTTTATTGGTGTGAACCTTTTCTGATGATCAAGGATCGATTTATTTTCATTAAAGTATTTGTCCCATGGTGCAATAATAATGTAGTCTGCATTGATTATGCGAAGATCTGTGGCACTAAACAGTGAGGATTGGAGTTTTGTGGCGCATGCTAACCTATCATCACTGTCAGCAACTGGTGTAGCGTGCGTACTGTCTATTGCTATCACATGAACAGGTATTACTGCCGGTAGGAAATACGCATTACTAGCGGGCGTAACAACCAAAGACCCAGGCGGTATCACACCGTAGAGCGAGTCGTATGTGCGATGAATGAAGTCGCGATACCCATGGTCGTCTCCTTTTGTGTTCGCGTAGAAGCTACGGTATGACGCCACACCTGTGGATATACAGTACGTTAGCGCAAAGACTATAAGAGCTCCATAACCAAAAGCTTGATATACTTTCTGCGGCTTCTTGTGTTTCACATACTGATATATTGCGTAGAATCCTAAGGTTATACTGACATACTGCAAGGCATTCATAGCAGAGAACCTTCCTACAACCCATATTGGCAACTTGCTATGTACGAGCGCCATAAAGAAAGGGTTATACGATGTTAGATACACAAATGACAGTAAGAGCGAGACTAGCAACACAAGGTTTACATTATGTCTACGTAGCAACTCACGCATAAGGTATATGTAGCCTATACTTATCACAATAAATATAGACCATTCATAGACTGAAGTAGGCATTATAATCCTAAGAACGTCCACTCCAAACATTTTTACCGTATCAAATGCTCCAAAATTAAACGACTCGGCTGTCATCCTATCTGGGAAAAAATTGGTAAATAATGGGGATAGGAGCAGAATCATGGCAGATGCGCCCATATAGAGTAGTTTTTTACTGAGCTCAATCTTTCGGTGCTGGGTGTATTCCGCTAATAGCATTAACACTGCGAAACATGTCACGTACATAAATGACATGAGGGAGTATGTAGGATGAGTTAGTGCAATTAGTAAAGAGGCTGCCAAAAGCAAAATACCTCCTATATTTTTTCTAGTTTCAGAAATCATTACCGAAAGACCAATGATGAGAAGGATCAGCCAAAGGTTAATGACAATATTTGGATACCCTGCTTTAAAGTTTGTTCCAGCATAGATTGCTATAGCGAATATTGTCGCTGCTACAGCGAATAACTTTGCTTTGTACTGATCAGTCTTTAACCATGATCGGGTTATGAAATAGCTAAAAGCTGCAATCGCCACCCATTGCATAAGACGAAAGAATCCGAGTGATGAATTCCATGCATCTGCGGGAAGCAAATGGAATAACTGGATAGCAGGAATATACAAACTGTATATAACATTAATGTTATATCTCGACTCAACAACACCTCTCAAGAAACCATCATCGAGGCTAAAGCCATACTGAGATATGCTTAATATTCGTGATATATGCACATAAGAGTCTGATCCGTTAGCGAGTGTTGTACCAAATATACCGCTCGTGACGAAATCGCCGACAAGCGCCATTGCAAGAACACTAAAAGCAAATAGTATGACTTTGTTCTCACCACTTAACCGTAAACGAGATACGAGCGTAGCTCGTCTTAGCCAGAGTATATTACCGATATACAAGAGCGATAATAGAGCTAATAATATATATATTATTAATCCAACTAGCGATGGTGCTCTCAATATGTATAGAGGAATAGACAGAATTCCGATAGCTAGTGATCCAAGTGAGAAACTAAAAAGGATAATAAAGGCAATATTATCTTTAATACCCTTAAATTCAAGAAGCGGTCCGAATCTGTCTTTCAGTGAGTTTAGGAGTGCAAAGCCGATAAGACAAATAGATACCCAGTATATCGATATAACCAAAGGTTGGGCGAAGTGTAATAGTAATGCTCGCATGTTCTTAAGGGCTTTTTACGCGACTACGGTCACTAGTAACGTTATATTTCTCTTTCGCTTCATTGATTGCAATACGGCGAGCAAGTCTAAATAGCGCGTCACGCTGATCCTGCTGATGTAAGTAGTTATTGAGGGCATAGAGGACAAAGGCAATGACTGTTGCATACAGTAATAAATCAGCACCCCTTCCCACCCCAACAAGATGTGCGAGATCGTTAGTGGAATTAGGGAAAATTACCGCGACAATCATACATACCGCTAGAAGCATAAGCGATATTTTCTTCCATGCTTTACCAGAATGCGTGCTACGATTACCTATAGTTGCCACTACTATAAAAATAGCAATGGCGATTATAACTAATTGAATAATAATTATCATTTCGTTATTTTCCTCAGAAGAGTGTCAAAACTAATATTGATCGCGTTGATAAGCGTTTGACCTTTAGCTTTTGAGTAGTCGGTATACTCAATAGTTACAGGTATTTCACTGTAGGTATACCCCTGCTTGCTCATAATCTCTAATATTTCGGAAGCATGTGCCATATCAGGCATAGTTATTTGCATCGTCTCAGCTACGTGTCGATTAAAAACTCGCAGTCCATTGTGCGTATCGGTAAGTTTTATCCCTGAGGTAAAATTGCTAAACTGTATAGCAAGCTTAAGTATAACTTCCTTACTCTTCTTCATACCTACCGTATTTCCAAGGAACCGAGATCCGAGAACTATGTCAACATCATGTTTTTCAATCTCTTTAAGCATGTTAGCGACATCTTCAAGTCGATGCTGACCATCTGCGTCAAAGGTTACAAAGTACTCTATCCCTGGCAGTTGACGGGCAAACTCTATCCCTGTCTGTAGCGCAGCTCCCTGCCCCATATTAATTGGATGCTCTACCAAATATGCGCTCGTCTTGGATATTTCATCGCTTGAATTATCTTTGCTTCCATCGTTAACACAAACTACCGTGTCGTAGATACTTAGGACATCGTCTACAACGCCCCTTATAACAGAACCTTCATTATAGACAGGGATTATAAAAGCGGTATTGTGTCTAAAAGTATTTTTTACTGCCATATACCCCTATGTTACACTAAACTATATACTATGACCATTAGTCTATTGCGACTCTTTGAAAAAGCTAAAGGCAAAATTGATTTGCTACTTTTATACACAAGTATCGTAACTATTGGACTTACCTTTATCTTAACTATTCCTGTAGGCTACGGTTCGGATGAGACGGTTCATGCATATAAAGCGAGTGCGGTTGCGAGCGGCGCTCTCTTTTCGCAAAAAATATATAATTATCATACTGATGCGGGTACTCCTGTTACGATCTATGGAGACTTCGTGCCTAAATCTATCGTTGAAGGAGAAGGAGTGTCATCTGGCACCAAACCAACCCTTTCTTGCATCCAAAATGTTTGCAACAACCTTACAAGCGCACAAAAAAGACTGGTACAGGACAAGATTAGTCAGCCCATAGACGCACACGATAAAATACTTCTTGATTTTTGGGGAGTGAACGCTTACCTTTTTGTCGGCTACATACCCTCTGCAGCTGGATTCTTTATTGCGCAAATTTTTAATACTCACGTGGACACCGCTATACACTTAGGCAAGCTAATCAATCTGCTTGTCGCTGCTTTTTTAGTGTGCAGTGCCTTCTATATCCTAAGGTCCAGTAGGCTACGTTGGATAATTGCCGCCGTTTCTATGCTCCCCATTAGTATAGTATCTATGTCATCTCTCGGTACCGATGGTATACTTTTTGCTCTCTCGACTTTGCTCCTTGCGATTATTATTCGTGCGTTAATTGATGGCAGACTGTCGACTAGGCTAAAAATTGTTCTTTGGGCGGTAGCCATTATAATTCCCCTTATCAAATTACCCTACCTCATATTGTCGGCAAGCGCTTTATTCGTTCCACCGATATTCTCTGCAAAAACTAAAGGTTTAGTTTATCGCTGTATATTTGCCCTGCTTATATTACTGCCGGGTATTTTATGGAACATGTCGTCCGCCGATATGACTAGGACTCAATATCTTTCTACGCACTTCGGAGATAGTGAGCCTGATGCATCCAAACAAGCTAGGTTTGTTGCTCAGCACCCTGCAAAATTCATAGGCTCTTTTGTGAATATGTTCATTCAGGATGATCCTATCAATGATTTAGGCAAGATGACACAGCAGGTTGGCGTGACATTCCCTAATAGCCTCTTATTTGCAAGTTTCGTTCCTCTTTTAGTTGCGATACTATATAGCGCTAATGAACAACAGAAAGGCAGAAAGGCATCCCAATTCGCCTCCCTACTAATAGTACTTGTGTTCATTTTGCTAGTAGGCCTAGCAGCTACAATGTACCTCACATACAATCCTGTCGGCGAGAGCTCTATCCACGGAGTCCAGGGTAGATACCTTCTACCGCTCATACCTTTCACTGCCGTTGCATTATCAATGCTTATTGACTGCAAGCTCCAGCTAGGGCGGAAGACTAGAGCTACTGTCATAGTGATGTCTGCCACCACGCCTATTCTTGCCTTATTAAGCTATCTAGTAGTGATGCGGTAGCTCTTGATGCCTTTATATAGATCATAAAGTATAATATGAGTATATGAGTACTAAAAGTGTGAAAAGTGTGGATATTACTATAGTCGTAACTAGCCACTCGGAGGGCGTATTACTTCATAAAACTCTTTTGAGCGTCAATCGAGCGATAAAGCCGCTTTTGGACCTTTCCGTGTCCCACGAAATCCTGCTCCACTTAGACAATCCCACCTCTAGCACTTTATCCTATGTTGAGACATCAAGCATCGTTAAAAATATTACTGTATTTAAAAATACTTTCAGAGACGCAGGAAGCTCTCGAAACTTCTGCATCAAGCGAGCTAACGGGAAGTATATTACTTTTATTGATGGCGATGATCTCATGAGTAGAAACTGGCTTAAGGAGGCGTATCAGCTTCTTGAGAAATATCCATACAATGAATATGTGGCTCATTCAGAGATGACTGTAGAATTTGGTGAATTAGCGAGTATCGTCAAGAAACACGGAGAAATCAATAAGAAAACCGACAGTCTACTAAGTGTTTGGGCTGGCCGCTGGAATTCTGTGATATTTGCGCCTACACGCCTTCTAAAAACCATGGGTTACCCATCCAATAGACTAGGCTATGGCTTTGAAGATTGGTTGATGAGCTGCAACTTTATCGCTGGCAACATACACAATATACTCATCCCTCATACTGTTATTTTTGTAAGGCGAAAACCTACAGATTCCATGTGGAGCCAGCACAGGGAATCTATGTCCGTACTACCATCTAATAAACTTCTAGCATTTGAGAATATACGAAAGATTCCCGCAACATGGAATGGACAAGTCGTGAGCTCCCCTCGTCAAATGAACAAGCTCAGGCTGAATGCTAAGAGTAGATTAGTAGGCACCCCCCTGGAGGCGAGTGGGCGGCGAGCGTACCACCTCTTAAAAACAATGCGCAACTCAATACGGCAAACCAACATCAGCGTCGCATATCCAGAAGCCTGGTTAATTAATGAATGGAAGTCAATCCACAGCATTGAACGTGGGCTCTTTCCCTCGGATGATATTCTAAAGAGCATCAAAATGTATGATTCTATAACCCCGGAGCATTATGCCGTTGGTGAAGCATACCGACAACTTATTCAGCACACTAAGCAGAATCACTACGACTACCTTCTCTTCGTTCCTTGGCTCATAAAAGGTGGAGCTGATCTATTCGCAATAAATTATGCAAACACTATAGCAACCTTACGCCCTAACAAAAAGGTTGCGGTCATAGCAACATTACCAAATGTCAGTTCGGTAAGGCGCCATAAACTTTACAAAAGTATCGACTTCATCCCCTTTGGCGATATAGCCAAAGATTTGTCGTTAAGCTGTAGAAACAGACTTCTTGAGCAATTCGTTGAGAACAGCCTTGCAAATTGCATTCATATATTTAATTCTGAATTAGCATACTCATTTGTTAACACGCATAGAGAATATATCAGTAATACAGCCAAGAAAGTAGTCGTCACTTCATTTAGTCAAAGTACCGATGATACGGGTCGCGTCTTTGGCTACTCGCATACTCATGTACCTACAGTCTACGAGCTTGCCAATGTTGTAACTACAGATAATCAGGCTGTCATCGACATGTGGGTTAATGAGTATGGGTTTGATTCGAACAAGCTTGTGCTTCATCGTCAGCCTGTTGACCTCATTAAGATTGAGAAGGGTTTAGCAAGACAGACCACACCAGGCAATAACATAAGAGTACTCTGGACCTCTCGAATTGCTCCAGAAAAAATCCCTCAATTAGTGCCCGAGATCGCTAGACTCCTCCAGCCATACAATATAACGATTGATATGTACGGGACTCCGGACGATGGCTTTGATATGAGTTTTTTAAAGAATATACCACCGAATTTAACCTATCGTGGCTCATTTGATAATTTCTATAAGCTTAACCCTCAGCAATATGATATCTTCCTCTATACATCGCTTTTTGATGGCATGCCTAACGCGCTACTCGAAGCATCCACTGTTGAGCTGCCTATCGTTAGCTCTGCTATTGGAGGCATTCCCGAATTTATTAACAACGAGCAAGGAGGTTTTTTAATTGAGAATATTCTGGAAGCCTCAGACTATGCAGACAAGATTATCAAGCTCGCCAAGGACAAAGAAATGAGACTATCGATGGCCAGATACTCAAGGAATCGTCTTGTCGAAGAGTTTAGCATTTCGGCACACAATGCAGCAATCGATTCAATGCTTAAAAAAATCGACTACTAGTTGACCGTAAACGTAAACTTATTACTCACGTTTGAATTTTCGATACTATTGTAGTCTGACCAATAGTTGTTCTTGTACTGTGTGATCCAGGCAGTGTACGTACCGGGGGTGGTAAAGACTGTTGGCGGGACGGAGTATGTGAATGTACCATTAGCAGGTATAGTTAAGTTTTGCATAGCCATCCCAACGTTTCGGCCACTAGGGTCTGTGATGGCAAGGCCAACTGAACCATCATTTATGCTGCTTTGTGTATAGTTCTTGATGTTGAACGATGCTGAAACGGCGTCACCTGCATGCGGAGAGGTGGGTAGGATCGTAGGTGTTGCTTGAAGTGTTGCGCCCGGCTTGACCGTAAACGTGAACTTATTATTAACACTCGAATCTTCAATATTACTGTAGGTAGACCAGTAATTATTTTTATACTGTGTAATCCACGCCGTGTAGACCCCGGGGACTGTAAGGACTGAAGAAGGTACCGAATATGTAAATGTTCCATTTGCAGGAATGCTTAGATTTTGCATAGCCATCCCAACGTTCTTTCCGTTTGGATCCGTAATAGCAAGGCCGACTGCGCCATCATTTACACTGCTTTGTGTATAGTTCTTGATGTTGAACGATGCCGACACACTATCGCCTACGTGAGGTGATGGATTGGATAACGTAGGTGTTGCTTGAAGTGTTGCGCCCGGCTTGACCGTAAACGTAAACTTATTACTCACGTTTGAATTTTCGATACTATTGTAGTCTGACCAATAGTTGTTCTTGTACTGTGTGATCCAGGCAGTGTACGTACCGGGGGTGGTAAAGACTGTTGGCGGGACGGAGTATGTGAATGTACCATTAGCAGGTATAGTTAAGTTTTGCATAGCCATCCCAACGTTTCGGCCACTAGGGTCTGTGATGGCAAGGCCAACTGAACCACTGCCGACATCATTCACCATGTAGTTTTTAATGCTAAACGATGCCGACACACTATCGCCAACTCTTGGCGATGGAGTAGACAGTGCGGGAGTCCCCTGGAGAGTCATGCCAGGCTTTGCCGTAAATGATATATTGCGTACAATCGATTGATCATTGTTACCAGGGAATGAGTCATCCCATGTAACGCCGCCGTCCTTTGTATTGGTAATTCTGGCGATATACCCACCTTGACTTGGTAGGGTATTACTCACCTGTACCTCTTGATCTGCATAAGCGGGAATGACGATATTCCTAGCGAGCGACATGCCCACATTCCGACCATCACTCGTCATGAATACGGCACTCATATCACCCAGTGATACAGGTTGACTGCTATTATTCCTAATAGTATACGCAAGTGTTAAGTTCGCACCCTCACTTGGCCTTGTCTGTAATGCATGTAATGACTGACTTATCGTCGGAGCTTGCTGAATATAGACATTCCAGCTGCGCACTATATTACTCGTTAAACTAGGCGGCTGATCAGTACAGTAGCTGCATGTGGGAGTATTCGAAACAATCCAGAATTTATATATACCCTCTTCGGTAAAATGAGCCTGCGTGTCTGTATATGTATATCTCGCATGAGGACCCAGCACTACGGGCTTCATAGCAAATCCATCCGTTCGTCCTGATGGAGACAAAGACGCCACACCAATACTTCCAAGATCAACGGTATTATCAGTGCTGTTCTGTACTGTAAAGCTCGCTGTTCTACTACCCGTATACATCTTTCCTAGACTATCCTGAGAGAGGCTTAAGTCAGAGACAAGATTAACAGCCGCATGCGTGGAGCCAAACCAGCTTGTAAATATTAGGTTAAAATTATTGAAATGAGGCGTATAGTTGTAGAGTGCTGCTGTTGGGCCATTGCTGAGATACACAGACTGACCGTCTATTGTAGTATAGCCGTCATAATATATAGATGCCGCTCCATTAACCTGTTGTCTCCAACCCTGGGTCATACGACCATAATACGGAGTGGCCCCGTCGCCCATCCAGGATAAGTCGCCATTGGAGCGCTTACCGTCGAAGCTAAGTTGCCAAGCCGCATGATTGACCTGCCGAGCAAAGCCAGCATTGGTTTCTTTTGCAACACATGTTCGATATACCCCGCTGTTCGGATAATCCTTTAGCGCATTTTCACTACCATCTGGACAGTTGTAACCCATTGCTGAGTTATATTTCCATACTGCACACCCAGCATTTCCCGTAACGAGGTTCTGCTCTTTCTCAAGAGTTACAAGAATTACCTGCGGGTTTATACTGTAGTACTGCGAGGCATCCCATATAATTCTAGCGGGAGAAGTATCACTACCACTGTAAGTAGAGTAATCGAGCGGTTCTTTGAAAGTTACCTGCCCTAAACCTGATGGATAGTTTTGTGGAAGAAGACAGCTTTGTGGAAATGCATTAATAAAATTTTGAATTTGGCTCTGTGTCATTGATGAGGCATTGTAATAGACTGAATCATCAATAAGGTTAGACGTATCATAACTGTACGCCGAAGCCTTCGTACTATATAAAGCACAACCGCCTATGACCCCCACGGCCAATGTGATAATTATAAGCAGTGATCGTTTCATCATTCCTTGACCGACAGAAGCATTGCATCATCTGCTGTGGCAGTCTTACTACCGTTAGTCGCTATTGCTGTAATCTTCCAATCTCCCACCGTAAGACCTATGTCACTCACTTTCCATGTCCAGCTTGTATTGCCATCCGCATTTGTCACTTGAGGGTCTAGATACTTTACGATATCGCCGTGGGTGAATTTTATCTGACACTGTACGCCTGGGCTAGTAGAGCAGGTCGATGATTCGAGATTTGGAGCCGGCTGCCCGCTTAAATTGGGATGATGGTTACTGACGAAGTTACCTACTGGCGCAGAAGGTACAATGCTCGAATCTGCAGCAGGAGCAGGAGCCTCGGTTGCATCTTTAGAGCTACTACTCCCCCCCGTATTGTTGCTGCTATCCGCAATAGGGGTGTTACTATTGGGATTCGTTTGACTCGATCCATACTGCTTTGTTTTATATGCATCATCTTTTCGCTTCAAATAATACGCAGTAGCCAACGATGCCAAGACTAGGCAAACCACTGCAACTGCAATCAGTATGTTTCGTTTTTTGTGACTCGTTTTTTGTTGTAGTGATTGCATAATTTTTATCTTCCCTATGTGTACTTTATTATTATAACACTTATGTATTGATGTTCAATGAACGAGGTAAAATCTACAATTTAGCCCAGGTGTATATTTAGGTTATAATAAAGCAGTATGAAATTACCACTTATATCAGTTCTCCTACCCGTCTACAATGCTGACGACTTTCTCCAAAGGACGCTTGACAGTTTACTTTACCAGACATTTGAAAACTTTGAAATTATAGCGATCAATGATGGCTCGACGGACGCATCCCTTGAAATTCTTACTACATATGCAAAACGTGATAAACGTCTTGTCGTTGTAAATCAAGAAAATCAAGGTCTTGTAAAGACGCTCAATAACGCCGCTTGCCTCGCTAAGGGTACGTATCTTGCACGTATGGATTCAGACGACATATCTTTGCCGCGTCGTTTTGAGCACCAAATCGAGGCTTTCAAAAAGAACCCTAACGCCGTTCTCGTAGGCGGAGGTTTTGACGTAATGGATGAAGATGATGACATCTTATATCATGATGCGGTCACTACGCAAAAGGAAGAATTATACCGCTCATTGTATACTCGAAACCCAATTGCCCATGGATCGGTGATGTTTCTAAAAGAAGCTTTTGACTTAAGTGGGGGGTACAGTGGTGAATGCGGACCTACAGAAGATTATGAGCTCTGGACGCGTCTCACGAAGTATGGTGATATTATCGCCGTAGCTCCTACTATATTTCGATGGAGAATAAATCCAAATGGCATCACAAAAACAAAAGAAAAACTTATGGCTGACCATATGAAGCAAAATATAAATAAATTTACAGCCGAACATCCCCCTGAGGTCGTTTCGCTTTCTTATCTCCGAAAGCGTGGACATTATTATGTATCTACCTATGAGCAGCATGGCATAGGCATGAAACATACCATGCTCCGGGATTGCGTAGGCCTTGGTATGAGTTTTATGCGCACTAAGAGATACTGGCTTGCCTTGAAGCAATTTGTTGCAGTTGCACTCACCGGGAGGACTGGCCTTAGAATAGTTATTGAGCGTTTCAAAAACACATCACATTTCTACCTTAAAGAATTCTCAAGTAGGAATATGAAAGATTCAGCGACCACCGATTCTATCTAGTCTTTCCAATGATGGTTTAGATCAACTAAGCCACTCCAACTAATATCTCTCGATTTTACTGTAAAACGTGGGGCATCGTCTTCCAGAGCATCAAGCCGCTCTCCTACCGCCCTAAATGCCTCAACAAGCACATAGTATGCGCCTGGCTGTATATCAAGAGAGATGTCCATGTCCAGGCTAGTGCCTTTAAGTGTATATCCGTCCTTGAGCGTGTTAACACCAGTCACATGCTCTCCGCTCTGCTTGAATATATTTATACCGATACTCCTGACGTCGTCTAGCCCTGCCCATGATACTTTTACTTCAAGCTTTTGGCCAACGTCAAAGCTGACACTTTTCCTACCACCTGTCAGTAGTGAAGCTTTCAGAAGAGACTTGTGTAAACTGTTCTTTCTTGTTGTTTCTTTATCGATGAGATCCTGATTCAAGTCCGTATAGCGCGCCGCTACTTTCCGGGGGTTGCCCAATTCCACAACCTTACCTTCACTGATGAGCACTGCGCGGTTGCAGAATCGACGAACCGTCTCCATATCGTGTGTTACGAGAATAACCGTCTGCCGGCTCGCCTTATAGCCTTCAAATACATCGAGACATTTGCGTTGGAATGCCTCGTCACCTACTGCGAGCACTTCATCAAAGATTAATACATCATTCTTTGCCTTGATTGCAATAGAGAATGCGAGTCGCACCTGCATGCCTGACGAGTAATTTTTGAGCTTTTGGTCCATAAATGGGGCAAGCTCTGCGAAATCTACAATTTCATCGTACATTTCGGTCATTTGCTCGCGCGTGAATCCAAGGAGCGCACCGTTGAGGTAGACATTATCGCGGCCTGATAACTCTGGGTTAAACCCAACACCAAGCTCAATAAATGGCGTCAAGCCGCCACGTACATCAATACTGCCAGCGGTCGGCGTATACACGCCAGCAATGAGCTTTAGAAGCGTGCTTTTACCACTACCATTGCGGCCGACAATACCGAAGAAATCCCCTTTATGAATGTCGAAACTGACACCATCAAGTGTTTTTTGCGTGACTTTATTGTTTTTCTTAACGATATTAACAACTGTCTGCTTGAATGTTGAGTTCTTGCTTTGTGGCAAAATAAATTCTTTATGGATGTCTTTGACTGAAACAGCAATCTCTTTATCTGCCATATTAAATATCCTCCGCAAAGTATGCTGAATGTCCCTTGAAGTATAGAGCACCTGTAATAAATACCACAACAACAACTATAAATGGCGCCGCCATGACCGCCGCGTTGTGAACGGAAGTCCATAATGTTGCTGTGCTAGGAGTTACCATAGCGTAGCGAGCATCTTGAATAATTTGCGCCATTGGGTTGATGAAGAACCACTTATGGAACTGTTCAGGCACCTTTGTAAGTGGATAGATGATCGGCGTCGCATAAAATCCTGCTTGTAGGAAAATCTCCCAGATGTAGGTGATATCCCTAAACTTTACATACATCGCCGAAAGAAGGAATGAGATACCCGTCGCGAGAAGGATGAGCTCAATGAGAATAGGGATCATCATAAGCCATGATGGTGACGGCATTACACCGTTGAAGAGTGCAAAAATGACTACAACGACTAGACTGAGACCTAAGTTAATAAGTGCCGACAGTGTGCTTGCGATTACTACCAAATAACGGGGGATGCTTACTTTTCGGATAAGATCACCGCGCGCAACAACTGAGGATGCGCCCTGCATTGTAGCCTCCGTGAAAAAGTTCCACAACACGATACCCGTCAGCAAGTAGACTGGGTAATGTTGGATGTCTTTACCAAGTGGGATGATATAAGTAAAAACAATATAGAGAATTGCAAAAAGGAACAACGGCTTAAGTAAAGACCACATGTATCCAAGAATTG